>JAHHMJ010000289.1 GCA_018678395.1 Gemmatimonadota bacterium
GATCACGGCCGTGGGGCTGTGGATCACCGTCGCCGTGCTGATCGCGGCGCTGGCGCGGTGGCCGGCGTGGAGCCCGACGTTCTTCCGGTGGATTCGGGCGCTGGAGCGGCCGATGTCACGGGTGTTCCTGCCGGGTCTGGCCAGCGCCGAAGAGCCCGAGCCGAGCACGCACTTCACGATCTCCGAGGGCGAGGAGCCCGACCCCGAGGCTGCCGACGAGGCCCGTGCCCGCGCCCGGGGACGCAGCTGGGCGGGCGCGGCGTTCATGATTGCAGCGCTCGTGGGACTCGTGTGGCAGCGTCCCGAGGCTGCGGCCGGGCTCGCGGTCGCGGTCGCGGTGCTGGCCGCCTGGCTGGCCATGGGAGTGGCCCGTCGGCAGGGGGCGCACTGGCCGCTGCACCGCTACCCGCTGCGCGTCGTGACCGCCGATGCCGAAACGCCGCGGCCCTCGCTCTCCTTCGCGCTCACGGCGGGCGGCTCGATCCTGCTGGTCCTGGCGATGCACGCACCGCTCCTGGCCCTGGCACCGGTGGTCGCGCTGCTGGGTCTCTTCGCGGCGGACGGACTGGCCCGTCTCGGCCCCGACGGCGGCAGCGCCACGCGCCGCGCCTGGATCGTCGCGGGGACGGCCGCCGCGGGAGTGCTGGCGACGGTCGGGCTGTTCGTCGTGCCCGCCGGGCAGGTCGCCCTCGGGATGACCTTCATCTTCGCGGGAGTCGCCGTGGCGCTCGCCCGCACGCCGAAGGGCGGGGAGGAGCCGCGCATCCGGGCGGTGCAGCGCGCCTTCGACGATCTGCGTCAGGCGGTGCTCTCGGGGGTGGGGTGGGTCGGGGTGCTTCTGGTGCTCGGAGTCCTCGTCTTTCTCAACACCCAGGCGATTCCACCCTTCGTGCGGTTCGCGCTCGTCTTCGCCCTCTTCCTGCTCGCGATCCGCGCCGGCCTGGCCGGACACCGTGTCCTGCGTGAGGACTCGCGCTGGGTGCGCCTCGAGGCGCTGGGGCTGCTGACGATTCCGGCCGGCGTGCTGCTCGTCTTCATGCTCTTCGACTTCGGTCTGGGGCTGGTCTTCTTCGTGCCCATGTTCCTGACCGTGCTGCTGTCGGCGCGCATCGACCAGTTGCCGCGCACGCTCGCCGTCGCCGCGATCGCGATCGTGACCGTGGTCGGGCTGGTGGCGGGTTCGGTGCTGCGGCCGTCGATGGACGGCCTCCGTGCGGCGCCGGATCTCGCGAGCTTCGACGCCGAGTTCCGCTCGATCGGCAACGGCGTGGTCGACGGGCTGCGGGCGGTGGGTCTGCAGGGGCCGATCACTCGCGCGGCGATCCGGGGCATGGCCGCCTCCGATCCGGAGCTGCTCGAAGACGCGCTCGCCTTCGCCGGGCCGTCCGAAGCGCTGCTGGCCGCGGCACCGTCGCTGGAGCAGGTGTGGGGTGGGCGGGCGTACGCGGCGAGCGGATGGACGGGGACCGGATTCGCGGGCACCCTCGCGCTCGGGCGCGGCATTCCGACGGCGGTGTCCTTCGCCGAGAACACCTTCTCGGTCTACGTGCTGTCCGAACACGGCGCGCTGGGCGGACTCGCGATGCTGCTCGCCTACCTCGCGCTGCTCGGCGTGGCGGGGGTGTGGATCCTGCGCGTGCACGGCTCGGTCCAGGAGACGCCGCTGGGGCTGGCGGTGGTGGCGCTGGTGATCGGCGGAGTGACCTGGCTGACGCTGCCCGCGGCCTACGTCGCGGCGTCCAATCTGGCGCTGGTGCCGCTGACCGGGCAGAACATGCCCTTCCTGGGACTCAACTCGTGGGCCGACGTGGTGCTCGTCGCCGGCCTGGCCACGGCCATCCTCTCGGGGCTGACGGCGCTCGACGCCGCGAGCACGCCCGAGGGTGAACGGAGGTCCGCATGAAGACGCCCGAGTCGGGACGGGGCCTGCTCTGGATCGTGGCGACGCTGCTGATCGCGACCGCCGGCTCGCTCGTCGCGGTGGGCGTAGGGGTGGTCACCGCCCGCGACGACGCGCAGGCGCGGGCCGGCCTGGACTACCGCGGCTTCCTCGACTCGGTCGACGAACTGCTGGTGCGATCTGCCGAGGACGGCATCGTCCGCTTCGAGGCGCTCGAGACACGGCTCTCGGACGGGCGCCGGGTGCGGTGGGACTCGCTGATCGTCGAGGCCGATCCGGCGGTCGTGCCGTCGCTGCAGCCGGGCGGCTTTCTCTTCGATCAGGTGGCGACCTACAACCGCTTCCAGCGCGAGCGCCTCCTGCTCGCGCGCGAGCGGCCCGTCTGGTTCGACCGTCTGGCCGCGTACAACCCCTCGGTCTTCCGCAGCGCCCGCGACGGCGCGGGCGAGCGACGCCTCACCCTGGCGCCCGCGGCGTGGAGCCTGCGCGTGCGCTCGCCGTACGAGGGCCGCTGGGGCGGTGAGATCCGGGCCCGCGACGTCCGCCGCGGCGCCGGCCTGCTGGGTGTGGAGTCGACGGTGTCGCTGCGCGAGCCCACCCGCCTCTTCCGCACCGTGAACGGGCGGCGCCAGCGCTGCGAGTTCGAGCCGGGGGCCACCGAGGTGCGCGCCTTCTGTCTCAGCGAGCAGCGGGTGCCCCAGGCCATCTTCCGCCTCGCGGCCGACGAGCCGACGCCGCTGACGGCCGTGGCCGGCTGGACCGACATCTGGGTCGACGGCCAGCGCGTGTCGTCGGGCGATTCCGTGCCGATCCGCGAGGGCAGCATCGTGCAGCTCGATCCGCTCGAGCCCATGCTGCTCACGGAGTACTGGGAAGGCATCCTCTCGAGCGAGCAGTGGGTCAACGGTCGCAGCCGTCGGGTCGGCGACTTCCCGCCGCCGCTGGACCTCTTCGCATCGCTGGACGACCCGGGGCGGGGTGGCGGCATCGACTCGGATGCGCCCATCGACCTGAGCGTCGACGCCCAGGCGAGCGTGGCGCTCACGCGGGCGCTGGCCGACTTCATCGACGAGCGGGTGCGGCTGCCGGTCGAGGCGGCGCAGGTGATCGTCGCGCGGGTGCCGGA
>JAHHMJ010000370.1 GCA_018678395.1 Gemmatimonadota bacterium
GCTCCTGATCGCGCCGCTCGGCGAAGAGGATCTCCGCGTGCAGCACGACCCCCTGATGAGCCCGATCGTCTGGGACCTCGGCCACATCGCCCACTTCGAAGAGGTCTGGCTTCTCGAGAACATCGAGGGGAAGGAGCTGGGGCGCGAGGGTCTGCGGGGAATCTACGACCCTTTCCGCAATCCGCGGGCGGTTCGCGCGGGGCTCGACCTGCCCGAGCGCCGGGCGGCCTTCGGCTACCTGGCGCAGGTGCGGTCCGAGGTGCTCGGCGGGCTCGGGGAGGTCGATCTGGACGCCGACGGCCCCCTCCTGCGCGACGGGTACGTATTCCGCATGGTGCTCCAGCACGAGTACCAGCACAACGAGACGATCCTGCAGACGCTTCAGTTGAAGGGGGGCGCACCATATCCGGCCGCGCGGGCGGTCGGACTGCCCGGGCGCGCACCGTCGGCACCGGAGCCGGGTGCGACCGTCCGCATCGAGGCGGGTCGTTACCCCCTCGGGACGGACGACCGCTCGGAGGCATACGACAACGAACGTCCCCGTCATCTCGTGGACCTTCCGGCCTTCGAGATCGACGTGCACCCGGTCACCAACGGTGCGTACCTCGAGTTCATCGCGGACGGCGGCTACGATCGGCGGGCCGTCTGGAGCGACGAGGGGTGGGCGTGGCGACAGGAGGCGAGCCTCACGGCCCCCGCCTACTGGTCCCTGCGGGAAGGGGAGTGGTGGCAGCGGGTGATGGACCTGGAACGACCGGTCGATCCGGTGCGACCGGTCTGTCACGTCTGCTTCTGGGAAGCCGACGCCTTCGCGCGCTGGGCGGGCACGCGCCTGCCCACGGAGGCCGAGTGGGAGGTGGCGGCCCTCGTGGACCCGGCAACCGGTTCGCAACGGCGGTATCCGTGGGGAGACGAGCCGCCCACCACCCTGACCGCGAACGTCGACCAGTTGGCCTTCGACACGGCGCCTGTGGGCGCCTTCCCGGCCGGGGCATCGGCCGCTGGATGTCACGGGCTGATCGGCGACGTGTGGGAGTGGACGTCGTCGACCTTCGTCGGCTACCCCGGCTACCGTACATTCCCCTATCCCGAGTACTCGGAGGTCTTTTTCGGCACCGAGTACCGCGTGCTGCGCGGTGGATCGTGGGCCACCCGGTCCGGCGCGATCCGAGGCACCTTCCGCAACTGGGACTATCCCATTCGACGCCAGATCTTCTCCGGATTCCGCTGCGCCCGTGACGTCTGACCCGAGGACCGCCACCCAGCCCCCCGAAACGCAGGAACTCCGGGAGCTGCGCGACGAGGTGTGGGCGGGCCTCGAGGCGCGCGCGCTGTCCTCGCGCTGGTTCTACGACCATCGCGGCTCGGAGCTCTTCGAAGCGATCACCCGGCTGCCCGAGTACTACCCGACACGCACCGAGCGCAGTCTGCTCGAGGAACACGCCGCGGAGTGGATGGCGGAGCTGCGCCCCGGCATCGTCGTGGAACTCGGGGCCGGAAGCGCCCGCAAGACCCGGATTCTCCTGGATGCCCTGCAGCGAGAGCGCCCCGGTGCCGTGTATGTGCCGCTGGACGTGAGTGCCGCGTTTCTGGACGCGACGGCTCGTGAACTGCGCGCCGAGTACCCCGATCTGCGGATCGAGCCGGAGGTGGCCGACCTCCTCCATCCGCTGGACATCGCCGACCACGGCGCCGGGCCCACCCTCTTCGCGTTTCTCGGCAGCACGCTCGGCAACTTCGGACCCGAAGCCGCCGCGGGACTCCTGGGCCGGATCCGGGCGGAGATGGACGCGAACGACACGGTGCTGCTCGGGGTCGACCTGCGGCCTGGGCCCGACAAGAGCAGAGCCGAACTCGAGGCGGCCTACAACGACAGCCAGGGCGTGACGGCGGAATTCAATCGCAACATGCTGCACGTGCTGAACGAGCGCGCCGGGACCGACTTCGATCCGGAGGCGTTCCGCCACCGCGCGTTCTATGCGGAGGCCGACGGCCGGATCGAGATGCATCTGGTGGCCGGCGAGCCCACGAGGGTGCACGTC
>JAHHMJ010000695.1 GCA_018678395.1 Gemmatimonadota bacterium
GCCGAGGCCCATCACATGTTCTCGCGCTTCCTGAAGGCGGTGGGCCGACTCGACGAAGCCGTCCACTACATGGAAACCGCCGTGGGCATGGACCCGCTGTCACTGCCCTACAACCACAGCCTGGCGATCGCGCTCCAGACGGCCGGCCGACTCGACGACGCGGAATCCCACCTGCAGCGCATCCTCGGGCTCGACCCGTCGTTCACCGCGTCGCTCCAGGCGCTCGGCTGGGTGAAGTTCGCCCAGGGTGATCTCGGCGCCGCGCTGAAGTACTTCGAGCAGCTCCCGGCCGCGACCGACGATCTCTACGCGGGCATCGGGCCCCGGGCTCTCGTCTACGGGAGACTCGGGCGTGCCGCGGACGTCGAGGCGATGGCCGCCCTTCTCGAACGCCAGGCCCGGGAAGAGCCGCGGATGAACCTCGTCATGACCCGCGCGCTCATCGAATGGGGACGCGGCGACGTGGACGCCGTGTTCAAGCGCCTGCACGAGGCCGTCGAGGCGCGCCTGGGCACGGTGGTCTTCCTCGGCACCAGCCCCAATTGGCGCGAGCTGCACGACGACCCCCGCTTCCGTGCGGTGGTCCGACAGGTCGGGATCCCCGAGGCGGGGTCTGCGGCGTGAGCCGGGGGAGCGGACTGCGAGCCGTTCTGGCTCCGGTACTGGTCGCGTCGACGACCCTGGCGAGCGGCCCTCTCGACCGCTGGCTGGACTCCGACCACGAGCGGCAGCGCCTGCCCGGCGCACTGCGCGAGGTCTCCGGACTCGCACTGGACGACCGGCACCGGCTGTGGGCCCACGACGACGAGCGAGGCGTCCTGTACCGGATCGCGGACGGCGACGACGCGGTGGTCGAACGCCGGGTCCTCGGACCGGAGCCGGTACTGGGCGACTTCGAGGGACTCGCCTGGGACGGGCAGCGATTCCACCTGACCAGCAGCACCGGCACCCTGGTGTCCTTCGCTCCCGGCACGGAGGAGCGCGTCGAGAGCTACACGGTGCACCGAACGGCCGCGAGCGAGATCTGTGAGGTGGAAGGGCTGGCATACGATCCGCCGTCGGACCGCCTGCTGCTCGCATGCAAGACCGTGACACACCGTCCCTGGCGCGACCATCTGGTCGTGCTCGAAGTCGGGGTGCCGGATGCGACCGACACGGGCGCGACCGAGCCGCTCCCCGTACGGCCCCGCATCCTGGTATCGCCGGATGCGCTCGACGAGGCGGGGGCGAAACCACTGTCACCGTCCGGGATCACGCGGGCGCCGAACGACGACGGATGGTGGATCGTGGCGGCGCGTCAGCGGCGAATCGTGAAGGTCGACGACGACGGGCGGGTGGTCGACGAGGCGCGTCTGCCGTCGCGGCACCAGCAGGCCGAAGGCATCGTGGTCGAGCGCGGTGCCGTGCTGACCCTGGTCGACGAGGGTGGGAACGGCCGCGCTCGGATCACCCGCTACGAACGACCCGAACCTCCGAGAAACCCATGAAGCGCCTGATCCTGCTGCGTCACGCGAAGTCGAGCTGGGACGATCCCGGGCTGCGCGACCACGAGCGGCCCCTGGCGCCCCGGGGCGTCCGCGCCGTGCCGGAGATCGCTCGCTGGATGGCGCGGCACGACTACGTGCCGCAGCTCGCTCTCTGCTCCGACGCCGTTCGGACACGGCAGACCTGGGCATTGGTGGCCGATCTCCTGGGCGGCACCGCCGGGCCGCCGGCGCTCTCGATCGAGCCGGACCTCTACCTCGCATCCCCGCACGAGATTCGTCACCTCGTGGCGGAGCGGGCCGGCGACGTCGACGTCCTGCTGGTGATCGGTCACAACCCCGGGATGCACGGCCTGGCACTGGCCCTCGCCCATCCGGGTTCGACCGAGGCCGCACGGCTGGCTCACAAGTTCCCGACAGCCGCCGTCGCCGTGCTCGACTTCGACGTCGACGAATGGTCCGAGCTGCACCCGGGCACAGGGCGCCTCGTGGCGTTCGTCCGACCCAAGGACCTCCCCGGCGCGGCGGACCTGCGGCTGTGAGCGAAGGGGTCGGGCGCGACGACGATCACGCGGGACGGATCCTCGACGCGGACCGACGAATCGCGTACCCTGAATCGCGACGCCCCGGCACGGATCCTCGACTCGGATCCCGAACCGGCTCGCACGGCTCCCTCCGCGATCGACTCATGAGTGATTCCGCACCCCCGGTAGGCACGACGCCCGACGAGGGCTCGAGCCCGGCCGAGGTCACCAGCCCGGAATCCCGGGTCGACCCGGAGACGCCCGGGATTCCCCGGGAGCTCGCGGCCGCGCTACACGAGGTCGAAGCGTTGAGAACTCGCGTCGAGAAAGAGCGGCGGAAACGCAAGAAGGTCGAGAAGAAGCAGGAGGGCTCGGCGTCCCTGGGCTCTTCGCGTGGCATCGAGACCATGTTCCGGACTTCGTACCGCACCCACATCGACCTGAGCAACCTGGCCGACAACAAGGCCAACATCATGATCTCGATCAACGGGATCATCATCTCCATCCTGCTGGCCTCCATCTCGCCGAAGATGGACGCGAACCCCTGGTTGCTGGTCCCGACCTCGGTCCTGCTGATCGGGTGCCTCTTCTCCCTCGTCTACGCCGTGTTCGCAGCGCGGCCGCGGGTGAGCAGCCGCCCCACCAGCCTCGCGACGCTGCGCGAGGACGAGGCCAACATCCTCTTCTTCGGCAACTTCGTGAACATGCCCGAGGAGGAGTTCGTCGAGGGCATGAAAGAACTGATGACCCACACCGACGAGTTGTACCTGAACATGGTGCGGGACATCTACTCCCTCGGCACCGTTCTGGCGCGCAAATTCAGGCTCCTGCGGACTTCGTACAACGTATTCATCGCCGGGCTGGTGCTGGGCGTGGCCCTCTTTCTTGGGGTGTTCGCCTTCGTCGCGGTCGTGAGCCCACCGGTGGTGGTGCCCTGACGGCCGGGATCGCCGAACCCGGATACGCGACGAGGGCCGCGGGAGCCGATCCGGCTGCCGCGGCCCTCGTTGCACTCGGTTGCGCTCAGGCCCCGGTGGCGTCGCCCTCTTCCCAACCCTCGGGAGCCGCTCGCAGGAGGCGCCCGAGGACCAGCGCGTCCCGGACCGCCTCCATCAGGAAGAGGGGATCGATCGGCTTGAGCAGGTAGCCACGGGCACCGCCCTTGAGGCATTCCAGTGCGATATCCGTGCGATCCAGGCCGGTGGTCATGATCACGGCCAGCATCGGATTCCGCCGCAGCGCCCAGCGCAGGAACTCAACGCCGTCCATACCGGGCAGCCCGATGTCGACCAGAGCGAGATCGAAGGAGGCGGCGGACAGCCAGTGGTCCGCATGCTCGGCCGATCCGGCCCCTCGGACCTCGTACCCCTGTCCCTCGAGCAACCGGACCATGCCCTCGCGGGCGGCGTCCTCGTCCTCCACCACCAGAATGCGCGCGCCTTTCGTCTGCAATCGGGCCATCTCGGCCCATCCGCGGGGAGTGCTCATCCTGATTCCTCTCGGGCAGTAAGGTGGGACTCGAGTTGAGCGAGGACGTCCGCGCGCCCCCCCGGCGTCACCAGGGCCGATGCCACATCGGTCGCCAGTTCGAACCGAGGAATCGATGCGGCGACGCGCGCGACGTCGGCGGCGGGCGGCTGCTGCCGGGACACCAACAGATCCACCGCAAGGCCACCCCTCTCGATCAGAGCCGTCGCCTCGGTCCAGGAAGACGCGTCGAGAACCTCGAAACCCCGGGGGACGAGGAAGCGCCGAACAACGCCCCGAGTGTGAGGATCGGCCTCGACGAGGAGAAGCGTGAACCGCTGCAAGGCCGCAGGTCGGCCCGGGTCGAGTTCGTCGGCCTGCCGAGGCGGCGATCCTGCACGTAGAAAGCCCTCGAGCCGGCGTACGGCAGCAGCCGCACGTTCCGTGGCCGCCTGGATGTCGTCGAGGTCGGCGCGCTCCGGGTCTTCGGGTCCGCGCGCCTGGAGCAGGAGCTCCGAGAGAGTGCCGATCACCGCGAGGGCGTTGTTCACCTCGTGCACGACTCGGCGGGCTTCTTCGGTATCCACGTCCACCTCGTGAAGGAGCCATTGCTTCAAGATGGTCGCACCCGGCGACAACAGGCAAAACAAAAACGCCCCCACGGAAAGACCGCGGGGGCGTTCGAGAGTGTCGTGCCGTCGGAAGCCGCAGGGCTGAAACGGAGGGGGAGGGATTCGAACCCCCGTGTGGTTTCCCACGCACCGCTTTCGAGGCGGGCCCGTTCGACCATCTCCGGCACCCCTCCTGACCTCATCGGTCACGGGCATTGGGCCCGAAACCACTATCGGGGCGCCCGGATTCGAACCGGCGACCCCCTGAACCCCATTCAGGTGCGCTACCGGGCTGCGCCACGTCCCGTGGAAGACTTCGAGTATAACCGGAGGGGGTGGCTGGCCTCAAGC
>JAHHMJ010000662.1 GCA_018678395.1 Gemmatimonadota bacterium
ATGCTCCTCATCGACCTCGACGAGGGCCCGCGCGAGTCCGAGACGGACCGCGTCGGCCTGCCCCGTCGGGCCACCGCCGTTGACGCGAACCATCACGTCGTACATGCCCTCGGTCTCGGTCACCCGAAACGCCTCGTCGGCACGAGCCTGCAGGCTCGGACGGGGGAAGTACTCCGCCAGATCGCGGCCGTTGACCGACCACTGTCCCGAGCCGGGACGGAGGAGCACTCGCGCGGTGGCGGACTTCCGCCGGCCGACTTTCTGAATCTTCGTGGCTTCCGACATTTCGTCCGCGCTCCTCAGATGTCCAGGGGCCGTGGAGCCTGGCCCTGGTGCGGGTGGTTGGCGCCCGCGTAGACCTTCAGTTTCTTCCGCATGCGACGCCCGAGAGCGTTCTTGGGCATCATTCCCTTCACCGCGAGTTCGATCACCCGATCGGGGTGCGTCGCGATCATGCGCTTGAACGGGATGTGCTTGTCACCGCCCATGTAGCCCGAGTGCCGGAAGTAGGTCTTCTGATCGGCCTTGTTCCCGGTGAGCTTGACCTCGGATGCGTTGATCACGACCACGTGATCACCGGTGTCGAGGTGAGGCGTGTACATGGGCTTGTGCTTGCCCCGTAGCACACGGGCGATTTCGGTGGCGATGCGGCCGAGGGGCTTCCCCGCGGCGTCCACGATCCACCATTCCCGCTGGATATCGTCGGCTTTCGGCGTATACGTCTTCATGATGCCTGTTAGGCAAAGAGCAATAGAGCTTTGAATGATATCCGAGGCCGTGGGGGGTGTCAACGGCTGATTCGGCCCGGGATTGTGGGCCGAACCGGGGGTCCCGCAGACCGGTGGGACGGTCCTAGATGAAGGTCTCCAGGAATCGAGCTCGGGACGCGTGCCGGAGACGGGCGAGTGCCTTCTCCTTGATCTGACGCACCCGTTCCCGCGTGATGCCCAGAATCTGGCCGATCTCCTCGAGCGTCATGGGATCCTGGTCATCGAGGCCGTAGTAGAGCCGGAGGATCTTGGCTTCCCGCTCCTTGAGGCTGGACAGCGCGTCCTCGACGGTCCGCTTCAACGCGTGCTCGTACGCCTCGTCCTCCGGCCCGGGTGAGAACTGGTCGGGCAGGTAATCGAGAAGTCGGCTGTCTTCACCGGGCGTGATGGGCGCATCCAGAGAGAGGTGGGACTGGCTGATGGCCATCGTGCGCTCGACCTCCTGCTCCGGGATGTCGAGGTCCCGGGCGATCTCTTCGACCGTCGGCTCGCGGCCGAGCTCCTGCAGGAGGCTGCTGCTCCGGCGCCCGATGCGATGCAGCGCTCCGGCGCGATTGAGGGGCACACGCACGATGCGGGACTGCTCGGCCAGCGCCTGGAGGATCGCCTGCCGAATCCACCACACCGCGTACGAGATGAACTTGATGCCCTTCGTCTCGTCGAACTTATGCGCGGCGCGGATCAGACCGAGGTTGCCCTCGTTGATCAGGTCGGACAGGGGAACGCCCTGCTTCTGGTACTTCTTGGCGACCGACACGACGAAGCGGAGGTTGCTGCGAACGAGCTTGTCGAGACACTCGGCGTCCCCGGCGCGTATCCCGCGGGCCAGCCGGGCCTCTTCCGCGCGGTCGATCAGTGGGTACTGCGATATCTCCTTGAGATACTGATCCAGCGATCCCTGCTGGAACGCTCCGCGACGCGCTTCGAACGACATGGAATCGCCGATCCGAACTCGGGAAGGAGAGTGGGCCGGTCACCGGGCGACGCTCCCGGGATCGACCGGGGATCATCATGAGAGGCGCCGTGTGAACGCGCAACCGAGCGCCCGCCGCGCGGCGCGACCTCGGGAACGCCTCGGTCCGACGATCCTGCGTCCGCTCAGCGAATCCGATACCCGATTCGATCCCAGCGGACGGCGCGGAGCCAGGGCAATCCCCCGTCTTCTCCCGGATCGAACGAGTAGTAGACGAACCAGGGACGCCCGCGGATGTCGTCGCGGTCGACGAAACCCCAGTAGCGCGAGTCCTCGCTGTTGTCGCGGTTGTCGCCCAGTACGAAGTAGGCCGAGTCCGGCAGGACGATCGGGCCCCACGTGTCGCGGGACGGCGCGTAGGACGTCGGCGCGGCGATCACGTGCTCCACCTGCCAGCGCTTCATGTCCGAGTGCATCGCGTCCCCCGAGGGATCGACGATGCGGACGTAGGGCTCTTCCACCGCGGCCCCGTTCACGAAGAGCCGCTTGTCCCGCATCTCGAGGGTGTCGCCGGGCTCGCCCACGAGCCGCTTGACGTAGTTCTTCGTCGGCTCGTGCGGTGGATTGAACACCACCACGTCTCCGCGGTGGGGCTCGGCGAACGCCGGCAGGTGCAGTCCGGTACCGGGGATCTCGGCCCCGTAGACCGCCTTGTTGACGAGCAGGAAATCGCCGATCAGGAGCGTGCCCTCCATCGAACCGGTCGGGATCTTGAACGCCTCGACCACGAGAGCACGTACCACCATGAAGAGAACCAGAGCGAGCGCGACGGACCGGGTCCAGTCCCAGATCGTACGGAACACCGATGGAGACTCCCGCCGCAGGGCGCGACGGACCGGTGATTCGACGCCCGACGGTTCGTCGTCTCGATCGAAGAAGCGCACCTCGGGTCTCTCCACCATCCCCCCAATCGTCGATGCTCTCGCGGGCCGAGTCGCCGTCGGCGGCCCTGTCGACCCTACACGAGCCCCTCGAAGCCGTTCCCGCCAGTCCCCCAGATGAGAACACGCGGGTCGCCCGTTCCGTTGCACCGCTCCCCCGCCCCGCCCAGCTTTGCTCATGCATCGCCTGACCGGAGTCCTGATCCTCGCCGTTCTCGGCGGCCTCTTCTGGGTGAGCCGGCCCCGCGCGCCGGAGCCGGAGCCCTCCAGTGGGGCGTCGGCGGGGTCGACCGCCCCGGCGCCGAGTGGAGCCGCCGTCCCCGTCGTCACCCTCGACACGGCGGAATGCGCGGATGCGGGCTATCTGTGTGCCGAACTCGACCGCGCCGGGGATTTCCGGGCGGTGCGATGGCCCGACGGGACGGAGCGACTGCGCATCCGGGTGCCGCTCCCGGAGGGAATCGATCCGGCGCGCGCCCGAAGCCTCCAGCGTCAGGCGGCCGCCGGCATCCGCGAATGGCAGGGCCGGCCCCTCCCCCTGGAGATCACCTCGTCGTCCCGAGCCACCGGGAGCGAGGACGTCACCGTCCGGTGGGTCACGACGCTCGATGGCGACCGTCTGGGGCAGACCGCGATCCGGTGGGGCGCCCGAGACGGAGTCCCGTCGTTCGCGGTCGACGACCTCGTGCTGGCACTCCGGGATCCCTCGGGGACGCCGCTCGATCCGGAGCGGGTCCGCCTCACCGCCGCGCACGAGATGGGCCATGTGCTGGGGCTCCCGCACTCCACAAACGAAGCCGACGTCATGTTCCCCTACAACACGTCGACCCGCCTGACCTTCCGCGATTTCCGCACCATCGAGGTACTCTACCGGCTACCCGCGGGCGCCCGGGTCGTCCGCGCCCCGGGGCGCTGAGCGAGAGCGGGGGCGCGCCGGCCCCGTCAGTCCTCCCGCACCAGCCCGTACTTCTCGATCTTCTTGTAGAGGTTCGATCGAGGCATCTCGACGCTGCGAGCCGTCTCCGAGACGTTCCAGTCGTTCTCGCGCAGCTTGTGGAGGATGAAGGCCCGCTCGGCCTTTTCCTTGAACTCGTTGAAGGTCGCCGTGGCACCCAGGTCGGCGCCCAGACCGGCTTCACTCACGGCACCGCCCACCAACGACTGGATGTCGTCGACGGTGACCTCGTCGCCGGACGCGAGAATGAGGAGCCTCTCCACGGTGTTGCGCAGCTCGCGCACGTTGCCCGGCCACTCGAGGCTCTGGAGACGTCGCACGGCATCGCCGGTGAAGGGGCGCGGCCGGATGCGGTCCTTGTGGGCCATGCGCTCCGAGAAGTGTCGCACCAGCATGGGAATGTCGTCGCGGCGCTCCCGCAGCGGCGGGACCTGCACGGGGACGACGTTCAGCCGGTAGAACAGATCCTCGCGGAACCGGCCCTCACCGATCTCCTCCTCCAGAGCCTTATTCGTCGCCGCCACGATCCGCACGTCGACCGAGAGGGCGCGGCGGCCCCCGACGCGGGTGACCACGCCCTCCTCCAACGCCCGCAGGACCTTCGCCTGGGCGTTGAGCGACATGTCGCCGATCTCGTCGAGGAACAGGGTGCCGCCGTCGGCCTGCTCGAACTTCCCGGCCCGATCGGCGACCGCCCCCGTGAAGGACCCCTTCATGTGGCCGAACAGCTCGGACTCGATGAGTTCGGAGGGAATCGCGGCGCAGTTCACTTCGATGAAGGGCTCCTCGGCACGGCTGGACAGCCGGTGCACGGCCCGGGCGACCAGCTCCTTGCCCGTGCCGTTTTCACCGGTGATCAGCACCCGGGCGTCGGTCGGGGCGACCCGCTCGATCCGCTCGACCACGCGCCGGATCGGAAACGACGACCCGACGATCTCGTGGTGGCTCTCGATCTCGCTCTCGAGCGCCTCCACACGCGCCGACAACCCTCGCACGTCCAGCGCGTTGCGCAGCGTCACGAGGAGGCGGTCGGAATCGAGCGGCTTCTCGAGGAAGTCGAAGGCTCCGTTTCGCGTGGCCTCGACCGCGGTGTCGATGGTCCCATGGCCGGAGATCATCACGACGACCGCTCCAGGATCCTCGTCCCGAATCCGCGCGAGCGTTTCGAGGCCGTCCATCCCCGGCATCTTCACGTCGAGCAGCGTGACGTGCGGGGAGAAGGAACGCTGGAGCTCCAGTCCTTCGTGGCCGTCCGCCGCGGCCGCGACCTCGTGGCCATCGTACTCGAAGAGCTGGACGAGTACGTCCCGGATCGAGGATTCGTCGTCGATGATCAGCAAGCGCGCCATGGGTCGCTCAGCGGTCGATCTGGAGAACGAGCCGGTCACCTTCGACGAAGGCGCGGTCCAGCCCCGCGGGCAGCGGCACGGCCATCGATCCGGGCGGCAGCCCGTCGCGGTCACGGCGACCGAGCGCCGAGAGGATACCCGGTATGATGCGGGACGGAAGCGGGATCCGCTCCGCCTCCACACGCTCGACGTGGAGCGCCGAGACCCCAGCGCCGAAAGGAACGACGGTTCCGCGCAACTCGATGTCGACGGTGTCCGGAAGGAGCCCCACGATTTCGTCTACGGCCGGGAGATCCGGGAACGCGGCCGTGGCGACCCGAGCGGAGAGGTAGACCTTCCCTCCCTCGACCTCCACCCCGGGACGGTCGACACCGGGCGGAATGATGCCCGGGAGCGCGTAGCGGATCACGCTGGAGAGCTCCACACCGTCGAGTTCGAGGCGGTTGCCGACACCGTCCGGTGCGCGGAACGCTTCGACCCGATCGAGCGTCTCCTCGGCGAGCCCTGCGGACGCCAGGCGCTCGGGCGCCCCGGCAGCAGCCGTGGCCGAGCCGACCCACTCCCCGAGTCGGGGGAAGACGTCCGCACCCCACCTCCAGCCACCGTAGGCCGAGGCGAGCACCACCACCCCGAGGCCCAGGGATCCCAGGCAGCCGCGGAGACATCCCTTCATCGAAGACACCGCCTCGCAGAAGCCGAATACGGACCGCTCAGCGCGGTCCCGTCAGCTTGATTGTACGTACGATCGAATAATGGGATCCCGTTTTCGACGGTTTCGAACGCATCAGATCAAGCGAACGGATCGTGAACGCGCTGACGTGATCCATGCCAGCTACGACGTCGTCGAGCCCGCGGAACGCACCCGCACCGCCCTTCTCCGCCGCCCGCCCGAGGGTCACGTGCGGGTGGAATGCGCGCGTCTCCCGTTCGAACCCGAACTCGGCCAGTCCCCACTCGAGATCCTGCTTCAGGCACCGCAGCTCCGGCGTCGCCACCGCCCCCACCCAGAGCACGCGTGGCTTGCGGATCGTCGGGAACGCGCCGAACCCCCTGACCGTCACTTCGAAGGGCTGCGTCGTTGCAGCCACCTTCTCCATCACGTGCTCGACCGGGTCCGTGCGGGGACTGCGCACGTCGCCGAGGAATTTCAGGGTGAGGTGGTAGTCGTCGGGCTCCACCCAGCGGACCGGCAGATCCCGGTCGCGGAGCTGGCCGGCCGCCCGGTGGATACGGGTCCGTTCCTTCTTGGGAAGATTGAGCGCGATGAAGAGACGCATGGGTCCGGGTCGGGAGGATCATGGAGCGGGGCCCCAGGCGAACGCCGTCCGGCGGAATCGGTGCGGGGGGGCACCCGGTCACCGCCAGGTCCGGGGGCGCAAGGATTCTAGGGCGATTTCGCGATTTCGCCAGTCGATCGGGCCGGGGGGGACCCTCGCGTGCCTCCGCCGAGGCGATTCAGAGACACGACGGCGCTCAGGATGATGGCGGCGGCGACGCCCGTCCTCGGGGTCAGGGGCTCCCCGGCCAGCCACCAGCCCAGCAGCAGGGCCACGACCGGGTTGACGTACGCGTAGGTCGACACGCGGGCGGCGGTCGTGACCCCGAGGAGCCAGATGTAGGCGGAGTACGCGACCAGCGCGCCGAAGACGATCAGGTACGCCAGCGACCAGACCGAGCGGGCCGAGACGGCGGAGAGCTCGAATCGCGCCCACTCCCCCGCGCCGGCCCCGGCGACCAGGAGCAACGCACCGCCGGTGAGCATCTGGACGGCCGTGGACATCCGCGGCGAGGCGGGCATCCGGGCGGTACGGGCGAATACGGATCCCGCGGCCCAGGACAACGAGCCCCCGAGCACCACGAGGCCACCCAGGAGCGCCTCTTCGGCGAAGACCTCGGCCCCGAGCCCACCCGTCAGGAGCGCCACCCCCACCAGGCCCCAGGCCAGCCCGAAGAGCACCCCGAGCGAGGGGCGGCCACCCCTCCCCCAGACGCCGTCCAGAAGGACCATGAACATGGGCACCGTGGCGACCAGGAGCGCCACGAGCCCCGAGGGTACCCACTGTTCGGCCCACACCACCGCCCCGTTGCCGCCGAGCAGCAGGAAGACGCCGACCCACGCCGCGCCGCGCACTTCGCGGGCCGACGGACGGGGTGCCCCGCGCGTCCACGCCCAGGCGAGCAGGAGGCCTCCCGCCACGACGAATCGGATCCCCGCCATGGTGAACGGCGGGATCGTCTCGATGGCGAAGCGGATGGCCAGGTAGGTCGAGCCCCAGATGACGTACACGGCGACGAACGCGAGCACGACGCCGAGCAGGGGCGGACCGGGCGCGGAGGACCGGGGGGACGACGGCATCGCCCAAGATAACCGGCGGTCGAGTTCATGCGGAGTTCGGCCCGGACCCCGCGAACGAGCCTCGCGTGCGCATCTCCCGATCCAGCTCTCGATACTGGACGGCCTCGGCCGCGTGAGCTTCGGAGATCCGGCTCGCCCCGTCGAGATCGGCCAGGGTCCGAGCGGTCTTCAGGACGCGATGATAGGCCCGGGCGGACAAGCCGAGTCGGTCGAGCGCCCGCTGCAGCAGACGGGCGACCGTCGAGGGAATCGGTGCGTGGCGCCGCAGGAGAGCGGGCCCCATCTCGGCATTCGACTGCGCCCCCGTGCCCTCGAGCCGGCGCCGCTGCCGCTCGCGCGCCACGCAGACGCGTGCCCGGACGTCGTCGCTGGACGGGCCCGTCGCTCCGCCGCGCAGAACCTCGAACGGCACGGGCTCGACCGGCACGTGCAGGTCGATCCGATCGAGGAGCGGTCCCGAGACCCGAGCTCGATATCTCGCGACCGCCGCGGCGTCGCACCCGCACCGGTCCGATCCGTCGCCGAAGTGGCCGCACGGACACGGATTCATGGCAGCGACCAGCAAAAACCGTGCGGGGTAGCTCCAATGCCCCGACGCGCGGGCCAGGGTGACGACGCCCTCCTCCATCGGCTGCCGAAGCGTCTCGAGCGTGCGTCTCCCGAACTCCGGCAACTCGTCCAGGAAGAGGACGCCCCGGTGGGCCAGGCTGATCTCGCCGGGGCGCGGCGGCCGCCCTCCCCCCACGAGCCCGACCGACGAGACGGAGTGGTGGGGCGCCCGAAACGGCCGACGCCCTCCCAGCACCTCCGACGCCCCTTCCCCACCGGCCACGGAGTGGACGCGGACCACTTCAAGGGTCTCGCTGCGCGTGGGAGGGGGAAGCAGACCGGGCAGACGACGGGCGAGAAGCGTCTTGCCGGTACCCGGCGGCCCGAGCAACAGCACGTTGTGCCCCCCCGCCGCGGCGATCTCGAGCGCCCGCTTCGCGATCTCCTGTCCCCGGACGTCACGGAGGTCGAAGCGCGGGCGAGTCCGGCGCGGCACCGGAGGCGACGGCGCGGCCAGAGGTCGGTCTCCCCGCAGACCCTCGACCAGTTCGGTGAGGCTCGCCGCGACCCGCACCTCCACGCCCCGGTGATGCGCCGCCTCGGTTCCGTTGTCCGGGGGGACGATCACCCGAGCGGCACCCGCCTGCACGCATCCGGACACGAGCGAAAGGGCGCCGCGCACCGGTCGGAGCCCCCCGTCGAGGCCGAGTTCACCGAAGAAGCCGAGACCCTCGACGTCGTCCGGCCGCAGGACGCCGGAGACCACGAGCAGGCCGAGGGCGATCGGCAGGTCGAAGGCGCTGCCTTCCTTGCGCAGATCAGCCGGCGCGAGGTTCACGGTGATGCGCCTCGGAGGCGGCGACCACCCGCTGTGTTTCAATGCCGCGACGACGCGCTCGCGACCTTCGCGGACCGCTCCGTGGGGCAGGCCCACCACGGTGAAGGTGGGCAGGCCCTGGGTGACGCTGACCTCGGCGACCACGGGGCGAGCGTCGACGCCGTGCAGGGCGGCGGTGCGGATGCGAGCGAGCATGCACCACATTCACCGCGGCACCGGGGCGAATGGAGGGGCCTTCGGGACCCGGTCGGCCGCCAGGATCCGGTCGGCCGCCGGGACCTGGTCGGCCGCCGGGATCCGTCAGCCGCCCGACGCCCCGGGCACGAAGAGCGGCGGCACCCGCCGGTGGGTCTCGGTCGCCTGCTGGTACGCATGCGCCACTCGCAGACAGGCATCGTCGCCCCACAGCCGGCCGAGGAAGGAGAAGCTCCGCGGTGTGCCGTCCTCGGCGAAGGAATGCGGCAGCACGGTGACCGGGTGTCCCGTGAGGTTGGTCATCAGGAGCACGTTCGGTGCGAACGACGGCGTCAGGACCACGTCGAAGCCCTCGAAGGCGGCGTCCAGGGCCCCCATCACCATCGAACGGACGCGGTTGGCCTGGATGTACTCGACCGCGGGGATGAAGCGGGCCGTGCGGAGCGTGTTCGGCCAGCTGCCCGCCGTCTGTCGCACGAGTTCGTCGTCCCGACCGGACCGCGTCAGGTCGTCGAAGGCCGCGGCGGCCTCCGCGCTAAGGATCACCCGCAGTGCTCCGAGGGGATAGGCGTCCGGAAGTTCGAACGGGATCGGCTCCACGCCCTCCGCTCGCATCACGTCCAGTACCGCGGCGTCGGCCGGGTCCGCGTCGTCGCCCTCGAACGCCGAGGCGATGTAGCCGACCCGAAGATCTCCGAGGGACCGACGCGGATCCCAGTCGAACGGCACCGTGCGAGCGGTGGGATCCCGTCCGTCGGCGCCGTGGATCGCAGCGAACACCAGTGCGCAGTCCTCGACCGAGCGACAGATCGGCCCCAGCTTGTCCATCGTCCACGAGAGGGCCATCGCCCCCGCCCGACTGACCCGCCCGAAGGTCGGCCGCAGGCCGGTGGCACCCGTTCGGGTGCTGGGCGACACGATCGAGCCGAGCGTCTCGGAGCCGATCGAGAAGCCGACGAGTCCTGCGACCGTGGCCGCGGACGACCCCGCGGAAGATCCGGAGGAACCCTGCGCGAGATTCCACGGGTTGCGGGTGCGCCCGCCGAACCAGTAATCGCCCTGTGCGAGCGCTCCGAGCGTCAGCTTGGCGACCAGCACGGCACCGGCTTCGTCGAGACGCGCCACTACGCTCGCATCGCGCTCGAGCATCGCCTCGCGGTAGGGCTGGGCACCCCACGTCGTGGGATAGCCCGCGACCGAGAGCAGATCCTTGGCTCCCCACGGGATCCCGTGGAGCGGTCCTCGGATCTCACCCCGAG
>JAHHMJ010000122.1 GCA_018678395.1 Gemmatimonadota bacterium
CTGTGCCGCACCGAAGCTGGGATGAATCCCGGCCTCGTTGCTGAAGATGATGCGGGTGCCGAGCTGTCCCTCGTAGTGGTCGGGATACTCTTCGCCGAGTTGAGCCAGGACGGCGTCGATCCGGTCCTGCGCCTGCTCGAGGGAGACACCGTCGCGAAGGCGGGCGACCGCGCTCATGGAGTTGTTCCCGCGCTGCACGAGCAACTCGGACCCCGGCCGAATCGTCTCGAGCATCATGAGGGGCACGTAGATCGGGACGGAGGCGTAGTTCGCCGGACCCCTGAACTCGGGATTCGATACCCCCACGATCTCGAACGGACTGCCGTTCAGGATGATCGTGCTTCCGATGACCCCCGGATCGGCTCCGAACCGGGCTTCCCAGAAGCCGTGCCCCAGGACCGCCACGGGATGGCCGCCTGGACCGGTGTCTTCGGTCCCCGGAATGAAGCTTCGCCCCAGCACCGGCCGGGCCCCGAAGGTCTGGAAGAAGTTCGCGCTCACGACCACACCCACCACTCGTTCGCTGCGCTCGTCCGCCGACAGCGACATGGGTGCGAAGGTCCACAACGCCATGTTCTCGAAGACCTCGCCGGAGCGGTCCCGCAGATCCTGGTAGTGGGGCACCGAGTTGGATCCCCATTCGATGCCCGGCCACTCGCGGTACAGCTGGACGAGCTCCTCGGGGTTTTCGGTACCCCCGAGGGGCCGAAGGAGGACGCCACTCACGGCCGAGAACGTCGCAGCGTTCAGTCCGATGCCCAGGGCCAGGGTCGTGACTGCCGCCACCGTGAAGACCGGGCTCTTCACCAGCATGCGAAAGCTGTACTTCAGGTCGCGAATGAAGTCTCCCATGATTCCTTCCACACTCGTGGTTCGGTGATCGGATTTCGTCCGGGTATGGCTGTACCGCCGCGCCATCGGCAGGGATCGCGCGAGGTCCTTCAGAAGGAAGACGCCGAGACGGATCCCCCCCCAGGGACCACGAAAGCGCCCTTCGGACCGACGGTCGTCGAAGGCGTCGAGCAGTTCCTCGCCGTAGCGGTCTCGGAACGCGCCGGGATAGAGCGCGAGCAGCGCACGATACAGGCGACGGAGCGGATCGGGCCGGGACGTCATCAGCCCAGGCGATCCTGGGCCAATCGGGCCGTGCGCAGGAGCCGCGTGGATTCCGCAGCGAGGGCCGCCCCTCCCAGGGGCGTCATCCGGTAGTAGCGGCGGCGCTTGGCGTGAACGCCCTCGTCACCCGGGTTGTCCGCCTCGCGGATGAGCTCGGCCGTGCTCAACCGCTGCAGGGAGCCGTACAGCGTGCCGGGGCCCATCTTGATTCGGCCCTCGGTCAGTTCCTCCACCTCCTGCGCGATCCCGTAGCCGTGCTTCGGTCCCTGGGCGAGGGCGACCAGGACGTGGAAGGCCGTGGGCGACAGCGGTAGCACTCGAGCGAGGTCGTGGTCCGATGACATGGCGGGTCCAGTTCCGGCTTGGGTCGGCGGGGGCCACCCGGGAGTTGTTATACATCCGGCGGCGATATATGTCGCTTACGGATGTATGGACGAGGGGGTTTCATGAGTCACTCGGCCACCGTCACACTGGTGGTGAACTGAGCTTGGTTCCCCGCTCCCTCCGTCTGCGGCTCCATCTCACCCCCACCGGCGATACCGCATGCTTCAGTCCGCGATCGCGATCGTCACCTCCCTCATCGGCCTGGCGATCCTGGACCGTATGTTGCTCGCCGCCGAGGCGAAGGGGTGGATCAACTACCGCCGTCGTGGGCTCTCGATGGGCGCCGCCGGCTACCACGCGGGGCAGCTCGCCTCGATGATCACGCCGGGGGTGGGCCACCTTCACGACGCCGCCGTCGACGAGATTCAGGAGGAAGAGGACCGCGGGGCCGCCCCGCCGCCCATCGAGGACTAGCGCCTCGAGCCGTCCGGGTCGCGCGCGCGGTTGGCGCCCCGTGCCCCACGCGAGCATGATGCCTGTCGGGGCAGGGGACGGCCTCCGATCCTCGCGTTCCAGGAGACAGGGCCGCATGCTCTCGACACGCACGACCCCCGGAATCCTTCTCACCATGGCAGGCGTGCTCTTCGCCGCCGGCTGCGGTGGCGACGACCCTACCACGCCCGAGGTGAATGCGCCCGACTTCCCCACGCTCGGCGCTGCCTTCGCCACCCAGTTCTGCATTCGTGGGACCCTCGCTCCGGACAACACCGTCTCGGGCGAGCTGACCACGGCCGACTGCGAGACCGTTTCCCCGGTCGGCTCCGGGCCGGGGTCGTACTTCGAAGGCTGGCGGGTGCGGGTCGGCCAGACCGGGTCGGTGACGATCCAGACCGGGTCGAACTACGACACCTTCGTCGACCTCTTCCGGATCGACGACCTCGGCGCCCCCGATCTCGACAACCTCATCATCTTCGACGATGACAGCGGGCCGGGCGACAACGGCCGGTTCACGATCACGCTTCAGGTCGACACCGAATACTGGGTGATGGTCTCCGGATTCGACGCGATCGACGTCGGCCCCTATACCCTCGACGCGAGATACTGACGGAGCAGGCGGGACGACGCACCGACGAGAGACCGATGCGAGGCCTGCGATTGCGGCCCGGGGCGGGGGTGGCTAACGATTCGCTTCCGTCTCCCTGAACCGGTCCCATCCATGCCGTCCGCCCCCATGTCGCGACGCCTCCTCCCCCTGCTCGCCACCCTGGCCCTTCTCCCGCTTGCCGCCTCGAGCGGCGCAGCCCAGGAGAACACGAGCTACTTCTTTCCAGAGGGAACGGCGTTCGACGCCTCGATCCCGTCGCCACAGGAGTTCCTCGGGTACCCGATCGGGAGCTTCCACACGCGTCACGATCGGATCGTGGCGTATATGGAGACCCTCGCGGAGCTCTCGGACCGGGCGACGGTGCGCACCATCGGGTGGACGCACGAGCACCGGCCGATGCCGGTCCTGACCGTGTCGTCCCCCGCCAACGTTCAGCGGCTGGAGCAGATCCGGGTCGCGCACATGGCGGCGACCGAGGCCGAGGCGACGGAAGATCTGCCGGTGATCATGCACCTGGGGTACGGTGTGCACGGCAATGAGACGTCGTCGGCCGAGGCGGCGATGCTCACCGCCTATTGGCTCGTGGCGGGGACGGGGACGGATGTCGCGCGGTACCTGGACGAGGGCGTGTACCACGTCGAGCCGGTGCTCAACCCCGACGGCCGTGATCGGCACACCAACTGGGCCAACATGCACCGTGCCGAGCCCCTCGTGACGGATCCCCTCGACCGCGAGCACAACGAGGTGTGGCCGGGCGGGCGCACCAATCACTACTGGTTCGACCTGAACCGCGACTGGCTGCCGCTGGTGCACCCCGAGAGTCAGGCCCGGATCGACTTCCACCAGTCGTGGCGCCCGCACGTGGTCACCGACTACCACGAGATGGGCACGTCGAGCACCTACTTCTTCGAGCCGAGCGAACCGGTGGGCTCGTGGAATCCCCTGCTGCCCGAGCGCCTCTACACCGACATCACGATGCGCTTCGCGGACGACTGGGCGGCCTCGCTGGACAGCCTCGGAGCCCTCTACTTCACGAAGGAAGTCTACGACAACACCTACCCGGGCTACGGCTCGACCTATCCCAACTTCCTCGGTGGATTGGGGCTGGTGTTCGAGCAGGCGAGCGCCCGCGGCCACGCGCAGGACAGCGATCACCACGGTGTGCTCACCTTCGCCTTCGCCATCCGGAACCACGTGCGTACGAGCTTGGCCACCGTGCGGGTCGCGGTCGAAGAGCGGACGGTGCTGCAGGACTACCAGCGCGAGTTCTTCCGCACCGGGATCGAAGAGGCGGCAGACGGCGCCGTCGGGGGATGGGTCTTCGGCGATGCACGCGATCCCTCGCTCAACCGCGCGTTCCTCGACCTCCTGCTCCGGCATCGCATTCGCACGCACGAGTTGAGCACCGCGGTCGAGGCGGGGGGGCACACCTTCCAGCCCGGCACGGCGTGGGTCGTTCCGGCGTCCCAGCCGGCGTACCGACTCGCCCGCTCGATCTTCGAGCGCACCGAAACCTTCGCCGACTCGGTGTTCTACGACGCGTCGGCCTGGACGGTGAGTCTGGCCTACGGAGTCCCCGATGCAGAACTCGGACCGGGATCCCTGCCGGTGGGCGCCGAAGTGACCGCCGTTCCCGAAGCCGGGGACCTCTCCGTCGACCGCTCTACGCTCGCGTACCTGGTGGACTGGCGGGACTCGGGCGCACCAACGGCGCTACGGGCGCTGCAGGCCGCCGGGCTCCGCGCCGAGATGTCGACGCGGGGGTGGACGAGTCCGACGACCCGTGGCGAGGTCGCGTTCGGTGCGGGCTCGATCTCGATTCCGGTCGGCATCCAGACGGTTTCGCCCGACTCGGTCCACCGCGCCGTGCAGGCCGCGGCGGTGGTGGGTCAGGTGCCCGCCCACGCCGCGACCACCGGCTACTCGAGCGCGGGTTCCGACCTCGGGAGCCGGAGCTTCGGCCCGGTACGCGCGCCGCGCATCCTCATGCCGATCGGGGATGGCGTCTCGTCGTACGAGGTGGGTCAGCTCTGGCACCTGCTGGATCAGCGCGTCGGGCAGCCCGTGACCAAGGTCGACACGGACGACATCGGCCGGGTCGACTGGGCGGACTACGATGTCCTGGTGCTGGTCTCGGGCGGTGTCGGCTCGATGTTCTCCGGCGCCCGTCTCGAGCGGCTGCAGTCGTGGGTGCGCGAAGGCGGAACGCTCATCGCCGTGCGCAACGCCGCCGCCTGGGCCGCGGCGAACGGATTCACGCCCAACATCGATCCGCCGGGGTCCGGCGGAAACGGCGCGGATGGCGAGGACGAGGCGCCGACCCGGCTACCCTGGGCCGACGCTGGAGACATCCAGGGCGCCCAGGCCATCGGCGGGTCGATCTGGGCGGCGGACCTCGACCTCACCCACCCGCTCGCCTTCGGCTACACGCAGCGGACGATTCCCGTGTGGCGCGATCACTCGCTCTTCTTCGAGCCGAGCGACAACCCCTACGGAACCGTCGCCCAGCTCACCGACGATCCGCACCTGAGCGGATACATCTCCGACGAGAACGAGGCGCGGCTGGCGGGCTCGCCGTCGGTGATGGCCGATCGCCTCGGCGGTGGCTCGGTGGTGCTCCTGGTGGACAACCCGAACTTCCGTGGGTTCTGGCGTGGCACCACGCGTCTGTTCCTCAACGCGGTGTACTTCGGGGACCGGTTCTAGGGGGATCCAGCGTCGGACGCAATCCCCCGCCCCCACCCCGTCACCACCGCCACCACGACCACGACCAGCAGCGCCCACGAGTGCACGTTGTGCAGCCCCGCCTCCCAGGCGGACAACCGCGGCATGCCGGCCACGTCCGTCGTGAGAGCACCCGCCAGCACCGTGGGGATGAAGAAGGGCAGCAGGAACGGGTAGGTGCACACCGTCACGTCGAGAATGTTGGCTCGGCGGTAGGGCCCGATGCCCGCCGCTTCACCGGTGCGCCGCGCCAACTCGCCCACGGAGAGCATGGCCACGACGGAGTGGGTGGTCAGGAAGGTCGCCGCGCTCACCGACCCGAAGATCCAGCCCTCCGCCGCGCGGGGCGTGCGCGCTCGGCCCTGGGCGTAGGCGACGAGGCGATCCAGGAGCCCGCTGGCCTGGAGTCCCCCGACCAGTCCCATGAGCAGGATCGTGAAGATCGACACTCCGACCCCCCGGCGCATGCCGTCCAGGATCAGGCCGTTCGCGATGAACTCGGCCCGGTCGATGCCCATGAGCTCGTGCGGAGCGAAGCGCCCCAGGGCCAGGCCGAGCAGCGCCGCGGCGAGGCTGCCGAGCAGGAGGGCCTCGACCAGATGGGCCTTCCGCAGCAGCGCCCACATCACACCGAGGGGTACGGCGAGCATCACGAGTCCGCGGGGGTCGGCCGTGGTCTCGACACCAGTGGCGGGAATGCCCGGCTCCGCCCCCCCGAAGAGCGCGAATGCGACAACGGCCACGGCCGCGGCCGGAAGCGCATAGCCCAGTCGACTCCGCACCACGCCGCCGATGTCCGCCCCCTGAGTCGTGGCCGAGGCGATCGTCGAGTCCGAGATCGGCGAGACGTTGTCGCCGAAGGTGGCGCCGGAGAGCAGCGCGCCGACGAGGAAGGCCGGATCCACGCCCAGCACGGCACCCGCGGGATAGAGCAGCGGCGTGCAGATGATCAGCGTCCCCAGGCTCGTGCCCGTCGCCATGGAGAAGACGACGCAGACCAGGAAGGCGCTCACGACGTAGCCGCCCCCGCGCAAGCCAACGGCGTCGGCAAGCCAGATGAGGCTCTCGACGAGTCCGCTCGCGCCCAGCAGCGTCCCCAGGACACCGGCGAGGATCCAGGCGAGCACCATGAGCATGACGATCCGCCGCGCCATCCCGTCGAGGACCGCCTCGCTGTAGGCCCGCTTGTCCCGGGCGAGGAGAAGTCCCACGGTGAGGGCGCCGAGAAGGATCGGCCAGAAGCCGGTCTCGTCCGGCGCCCCCGACAGCCCGAGCCATCCCACGCCTGCGAGAAACAGGACGAAGGGAGCCAGGGCGCCGACGGCGCCGCCTCGGAAGTCCAGTGCCGGTGTCGTCATCGCGCGCCAACCTAGTCGCACGGGGCGGCCGGGCGCACGCGCCGCCACTCGCCGAGTCCGCACACAAGGAACGTCCACGTGGAAGATGCTGAGAAGGAGATGGTGGGGCCCGACGACGCCTTCACCCTCTGGGACCTCCGCGTCGAGGTCGTGGCGGGGGACCGCCCCATGGTCTGCAACCACCAGCCGGGCGACTGGTTCGAGCTCTCGGGTGAGAACCTGCGCTTCCCCGATGGGCAGAGCTTTCCGCTGTATTCGCTGGCCGCGATTCTGCCTCTCCTCCCGGCGAAGCAGCGCGACACCCATCCCAACGACTGGATGACCACCGACATGGAGATCGCCTGCCCCGATCCCCACTGTGGCGGGCGCTTCCGGATCACGCGCACGGGCCGCAGCACCTTCCGGCACGGTGAGGTGACGCGCGCTCCGCTGCCGCCCAGGCCTCCTCGGATCCCCGAGTGATTCCCCGTCGTACTCTGCGGCCGGACTACTCGATCTCCCGTCTCATTCTCGGGGGATGGCAGTTCTCGCCGGGCCACCACCCGGACGGCTATGACCTCGACGAGGTGCTCGAGACGCTCGTCGAGGTGGCAGACCTCGGCGTCACCACCTTCGATTGCGCCGACATCTACGAAGGTGTCGAGGAGCTCTACGGGCGGTTCCTCGCTCGGTGGAAGACGACCTCCGCCCACCGACCCATCCAGATCCACACCAAGTTCGTGCCTGATCTGCAGGCGCTCGCCACCCTGACGAAGGCCGACGTGGCGCGGGTCGTGGATCGGTCGCTGCGGCGGCTCGGCGTCGACCGCCTCGACCTGGTGCAGTTCTTCTGGTGGGACGCGCAGACCCCGGGATTCGAGCAGACCGGCGTGTGGCTCGACGAGCTCCGGTCCGCCGGCAAGATCCGGCACCTCGCGGTGACGAACCTGAGCGTCGAGCGGTGTCGGCGGCTGCGGGATGCCGGAGTCGAGCTGGTGTCCGATCAGGTCCAGTACTCGGTTCTGGATCGCAGACCCGAGCGCACCCTGGTGCCGTACGCGCAGGAAGAGAAGATGGCGCTCCTCTGCTACGGGGGATTGGCGGGCGGTTTCCTGACGGACCGTTGGCTTGGCAAGCCGGAGCCGGAGGGTCTGCGGCTGAATCGCTCGCTGGTGAAGTACCGCCTGATCATCGACGAGTTGGGCGGCTGGGAGGGCCATCAGCGCCTTCTGTCGACGCTGCGGGGGATCGCCGACGAGCAGGGCGTCGACATCGCCGCCGTGGCCGTCCGCTTCGTCCTGGATCAGCCCGGGGTCGCGGCCGTGATCACCGGAGCCAGCTCGGTGCGGCAGGTGGCGAGCACGATGAAGGCCTTCGAGGTGGAGCTGACCGACGCCGACCGCGCCCGCATCAGCGAGGCAGTGGGCGGAGGGTATGGACCCCCGGGCGACGTCTACGATCTCGAGGGCGACCGCACCGGGCGGCACGGCCGCATCATGAAGTACGGGCTGCAGAGTGGAGAGGCCGCGACGGCGCCCCGCGCTCGGTAGTTCGCGCTGGGGGCATGGGGGCCGACGGCCGACGCTCCCGGCGACCCGAACACCGCTTCGACTCCCGCGGGCCTCAGTTCGGCACGCGGAATCCCACGGCCTGGGCGGCCGCCCGCTGCTCCTCGTCGAGGGTCACGAAGTCCACCTCGGCCGGATCTTCGGCCAGGTAGAGGGCGCACGCCACGTGCCACAGGTCGGCCCCCCGCAGGTACCGTGCACGCAGCACCCGCTCCATCTCGGGTCCGAGGGGACGGTCGGGAAGCAGCCAGGCCAGCCGGGCGAGAAACGGCTCGGCGCCCTCGACGCCTTCCCGGCGCAGCGCGGCCCGGAACTCGGCCTCGGTGAGGTTGGCCGTGACGAGCTCGTCGTAGGCCGATAGACGCCGGGACCACTCCTCGGCACCGGGCTCGTCGAAAGCCAGAGCCACGAGGCAGGAGGTGTCGACGTAGGCGACCTTCACCCGTGCCGGTCCTCGAGAAAGCGCTCCAGCGCGCCCGGCCGGGAGACCAGGGGCGCCGGCATGCCTTCGGGGCGTTCGTGGACCGTCAACTGTCCCCGACTCCGCAAGCGCTCCATCCGGGCCTCGAGCCCGGACTGGGGCTTGAAGGGTCGGATTTCGGCTACGGGTTCCCCGTGGTAGGTCACGGTCACGCTTCGCCCTTCCCGGACGATCCGGAGCATCTCGGAGAAACGGGCCTTGGCTTCCCAGGTGGGCCAGATATCGGGATCGGTCATGAAGCCAAACTAGTCAGACTAGTCTGACAGTGACAAGGCGGCGCGGCTGGACGTCGTCCGGGAGCGCAGCGCTGGTCAGCCGAGGATGTCGGACCGCATCGCCTCCACGGCCGCGACCGCCCGTTCCACGTGCGCCATCGTGTTGTAGACGTGCGGGGAAAAGCGCAGACCGCCGGTGGGCGCACCGGCGATTCCGTGACTGTCATAGAGG
>JAHHMJ010000226.1 GCA_018678395.1 Gemmatimonadota bacterium
GGTCACCAGCATCGAGTGGAAATCCAGTCGCAGGATCGACGCGATGACCGCCCCTGGAATCACGCCTGCACGGGCGATTCCGACGACCACTTCCGGGTCGTAGTCGCGTGCCACTCGGAGCGCGAGCGCACGCGAGAGTTCGCCGAACATCATCCACGACACGTCGAGGAAGCGGTCCGGATCCGGAGTGGGACCGAAGCCGGTAGAATAGGGCGAAGACACGGAGCGCCTCCAGGTGGCGGGCGGAGTGGAGGGCCGGGGAAGGTAGAGGCGCAACGAGCACCGTTCAACCGGCGCGGGTGTTGACCACGCGCGGCCGCTCGCTCCAACGTTGCGGTCATGGCGCCGGTGGCTTCGGCCGTGCGGCGACCGTGCCTCCCCGCTCCCTGCACCCGGATCCGGCGTGACCGACGATCTCCAGGCCCGTGCCGCTCGACTCCTCGACGATGCGCTCGCGCGCTCCGGGGCCCGCGACCCCCGCGAGTTCTACCGCGTGCGTCTCCGGGAACTGAGAGAACAGGACCGCGGCGCCTACGACCAGGCCGTCGCCCACTACGGGGACGTGCTGCTTCCCTCGATCGTCGAGGGAGCCGATCCGATGGCGGCGTGGACGGAGTACGGGCGCACGCTGGCCGAGCTTTCCGGCCCCGGCCGCACCGTCGCCCTCGACGGCTCCGGGAGATCGCAGCCCTACGAGGCGCCCGCCGACCCGAGCCATCTGGTCCTCCATCTCCCGGACAACACGAGGGCTCCGGCGCTTCTCGTCGGATTGCCCACAGAGCTGACCGCGGCACAGCGGGCCTCGTACGACTGGCTGGTCCAGGGCTCGAACACGCTGTCCGCCGCTGGAGACGCCTGATGGACTCCCGCGCCTCGGCCCCTCGCAACATGGCCTGGACGCCTCGCCCCGGCTGGGCTACGGTGCGCCTGGTGGGGACGTGCGCGGACCGCACGCTGCGGCGGGGACAGGTCGTGCAGCACGCACCCGGCGAGGAGTACGACATCCCGGGACGGGACGACGGCCTCGAGCCGGGCACGCTGGTGATCGTCCTCTCGGAGTCGGCCCGGCTGGTCGAAGACGACCTGCACCTCGTCCCCGACCCCGCCATCGTCGCCGTGGGCGAAGAGCTGCCCTAGTTCACGAACCCGACCTGGATCCGGAAGCCCACCTCATCCGAGCGGGCACCCGACGCCAGTGCGGGCCGATTGACCCAGAAGGGCACGTCGAGGCGCAGCCGCCACCCCGACCCGGGCATGCCGAGTTCGACACCGGCGCCGAACGAGGCGAGCAGCTCACCGGCCGGCAGGTCGACCGGGGGCGCGGCGGCACCGGCCACGCCCACACCGAGGGCCACCAGGGGCCGCGCTTCCACCCCCCCGACCGCGAGCTCGGGCGCACGCAGCGTGCCCGACGCCGTGGCCACCCAGGGGAAGGGCAAACGCGGATCATACCCGCGCAGGGTGCCGCCCCCGGACGTCCAACCCTCGGCATCGAGCGCCGCGCCCGCTGATCGCAGCCAGGGAATGGGCGTCGAAGCCCACGGATCGGCCGACGACAAGAAGAAGCGTCGCTCCGCCGGAGCGAACGCGCCGTCCCAGCCGTCCTCGAGCTGCGCGGGGTCTCGCGCCGCAACGGCCCCGGCGAAGACCGCGCCCTCCCACTCCCATCCCTCCGCGAGCGGGCGACGCACCGACGCGTCCAGCGACAGGCGGGCCCAGCGGTGGTTGCGGGTGTCCAGACCCACACCCCCGGTCACCGCCCAGCGAAGCATGCCGTTCGCCGATTGTCGGACCCACCCGGCCGCCACCTCGCCGCCGTACTTGCGCTCGACCGTCCACGCGGGCGTGGCGATGTAGTCCGGCTCGTAGATCCACGAGACCGTGCCCGACCACCAGCGCTCGCTGAGGGCCTCGCCGGCGGTACCCGCCGATTGCGCGCGCCGCAGCTCGGCGAACCCCCGACCCTCACCGACGAAGGTGCGCAACCGCGTCGCGCGGCCGGCGTCGGACCCGACTCCGCGCCGCGTCCAATCGACGAAGACGCTGCCCGCGTCGAAGACGTCGCTGTCGTCGCCGATCGATCCGCCACGTACGGCGGGCAGGCCGAGCTGCACCCGCAGGTCGTCGACACCCATGATCGAGCGCCGGAGCTGCACGCCCGCCGTGATCCCCGCGACGTCGTTGCCCCACGCGAGAGGGAAGAGGCGATGCGGGATCTCGGAACGGCTGCGGGCCGGCGGAAGCAGCGGATCGTCCATGCCGAACGACCTCAGCGGATCGCCCAGGCCCGGCGCCCACCCGTTGTCGGCGGGATTCCAGTCCAGCATGCTGCCGTCGGGATCGAGGACGGCGGCGACCGGCTCGAACGGCGTCCGGATCTCGTGTCGCCCGACCAGTGCGCTTCCGGCGACGCGAATCCGCTGCGTCTCGCCCGCCGCACCCCGGAACTCGACGGTGGCCGGCATGCGCAGGTCACCCTTCTTCACGACCGCGAAGGTCGTCGTCCACTCGCCGGCACCGGCGCCGCTCGCGGCCGGGGCTGGGCCGACACGAACGTCTTCCAGGCCGTAGTCGACCAGGCCGGTGGTGTGCAGCCACCCGCCGAAGAACCAGTCGAGGTCGGTGCCCATGATCTCTTCGGCCACGGCCTTGAAGTCGTCGCTGTCGACGTGCCGGAAGCGGTGGCGTTCGTAGTACGTCCGCAGAATCCGCGTGAACGCCGCGTCGCCGGCCATCTCGCGCAGCATCCAGAAGATGACCGAGCCCTTTCGATAGATCGCCGCGCTGTAGCGACCCTGACTGCTGTACTCCTCCGCGGGCAGCACGACCGGCTCGCTGACGCCCTCGACGTCCCGCAGGACCGTGCCCTCGACCGGCCCGCTCCAGACCGCGTCGCCCTGACCGGCGCGCTCGTTGAACCACGCCGTCTGGAACGACGAGAGACCCTCGTCGAGCCAACCCTCGTACCACTCGTTGTTGGCGAGGATACCGTGGGCGTAGATGTGGCCCACCTCGTGGAGGATCAGACCCTGCGAGGCCGAGCCGTCCATGATCAGCATCGGGAACTCGGTGCCGCCGCCCTCGATGCGGTGGAGGTTCGTGACCTGAGGGTACGGGTAGTCGCCGAAGATGGAGTCGAGCCACTGGAGCGCGGTGGCGGTGCGCCGCACGGCGATCCCGGTGCCCCAGCTCTCTTCGTCGCCGGGGCGATAGAGGACGTGGATGCTGACGTCCTCGTAGGCGCCCTGCTCGTAGATGTAGTCCGGACTCGTCGACCACGCGAAGTGGTGGACGTCGTCGGCGACCCAGCGCACCCGCTTCCAGCCGTCGGAGGCATCCTCGTCGCCCAGGAGGCCCAGGACCTCCTCCACGGGCAGGCGCTGCGCGGGGAATTCACCGCAGATCCGCTCGCCGCCGCGCTCGATGCAGGGCGGCCCCTCGAGGCTGCCGTACCACTCCCGGTCGTAGGCGATCGGGCCCGTCCCGGGAGCGGCGGCGTCCTGCCATCCCGGGTCACCCGACACGGGGACCCCGGTCGCCCCGATCACCTGGTCGGCCCGAACCTCGGTCGTGACGTCGTAGCGGGCGAATTCGCCGTAGAACTCACCGGCCCGATAGAGGGGGTGGAGCCGCCATCCCTCGTCGTCGTAGACCACCACCCTCGGATACCACTGCGCGAAGTCCCACTGGCGCCCCTCGCGGCCCTGACGGCGCGGGACCGACGACGTGCGCGCCTGCCACGCATAGTCGATCTCGATCGAGGCACCGGGGGGGAGCGCCTCGGGCAGGGCGAATCCGACGATCGTCGAGTCCGGCGCGAACGGGTAGACCAGGTTCACCAGCCGGCCTCCGACTTCCATGGCGGTGATCCGCTCGTACCCGTGATCCTCGGGCCCGAGCTCCTGGAAGGTGGTGATGCCCGCTTCCAGGTCCGTGCGCGCCCACAGGGAGTTGGGCCGAAAGGCGTTCAGGTAGAGGTGGAACCAGAACTCGGTGAGCGTGTCCGGCGCGTTGTTCCGGTAGCGCAGGCGGGCTCGCCCGTCGAGCCGCTGCGCATCCTCGTCGAGACGCGCCTCGATCCGATACTCCAGCCCCTGCTGCCAATCGCTCGGGGGCGCTGCTCCGCCCGCCTGGATGGCCAGGGCTGCGAACAGCACCGTCCCCGTCATGTCCCCTCCGTCAGTCTTCCACGAGATAGGCGACGCCCCAGGCTCCCGTGCCCAGGTGCGTCGAAATCACCGGTGTCGCCGGCGCGCTCAGCATCTCGACCGATCCGAAGCGGTCGCGCAGGGCCTCCTTCACGACCGGAACGATCTCGGGGCACCCCACGTGGACGACCCCGAAGCGGATCTTCCGAGCCTCCTCGGGGATCCGCGCGCGCACCGCGTCGATCAGCGTCGCCATCACCCGTTTGCGGCCGATGGCCTTGCCCGCCGGCTCGACCACTCCGTCGCGGGTGAGCCCGAGCACCGGCTTGACCTGCATGAGCGAGCCCAGGATCGCGCGCCCCCGACCGACGCGACCCGAGCGCAGCAGGCGGTCGAAGGTGTCGACGGTGAAGAGGATCCCGGACTGGCGCCGGATCCGCTGGAGTTCGGCCACGATCTCGGTCGGAGGCGTCGCGAGTTCGGCCAGCTCCGCCGCCTTGAGCACGAGCAGACCCTGGAGCAGCGAGGCCCCGAGCGAGTCCATGAGATGGATCGGCGCGCCGTGGAACCGCTTCGAGGCGGCATCGGCCGAGCCGAACGTCCCCGAGAGCGACGAACCGAGGATGACCCCCACGATTTCCTCCCCGTCCTCGGCCGCACGACCGTAGGCCTCGAGGAAGTCGGCGGGAGCCGGCTGCGACGTCGTCGGCAGGGTGTCGGGGGCCTCGTCGAGACGCCGGTGGAACTCCTCCGCGGTGATCTCGACCCCGTCGCGGTAGGTGGCGTCGTCGGAGACCAGAAGGAGCGGCGTCACCTGGATCCCGTGTGCGCGCACGACCTCTTCGGGAAGGTCGGCCGCCGAGTCGGTTATGATCGAGACCGGCCGGCGGGCGAGGGTGACGTGCCCCCCGCGCGCGGACCGCTCGACCGCCGCATGCTGGGCCTTCATGTCCTCGGCCTTGTGTGTGGCCAGCGTGCCCAGCCCGCGGAGGTACGCGAAGACGTCCTCCGGGTCATCGGTGTGGATGTGCACCTTGAGGACGTCCGTCGCCCGGATGACGATCAGGGAGTCGCCCATGTCCCGCAGCCGGTCCCGCACCGCCCGCTGCTCGGGCAGGTCCGGGCCGCGGACGAGCGCTTCGGTGCAGAAGCGGAACTGCTCCTCTTCGTCCGGATAGTCGATCGCCCCGATCGCCGCCGCGGCCTCGGCCGGCTCGGGCGCCACGATCGGATCGCCGTTGATGAAGAGCAGCACGCCCTCGAGCAGAGACACGAAGCCCTTCGCCCCGGCGTCGACGACACCGGCCTTGCGAAGGACGGGAAGGAGATCCGGCGTCCGTGCCAGCGACGACCGGGCGTGATCCACCAGGTGGTCGATCAGCGGTTCGAAGTCGGGGATACCCGAGTCCTCCGCCGCCGTGGCCGTATCCCGCATGACGGTCAGGATCGTGCCCTCCATCGGGCGGTCCATCGCCGCGTAGAGGTTCTCCACGCCGGCCTTCAACGCCCCGCCGAACTCGTTCGTGGTGAGGCGCTCCCGCTGCCCGACGTGACCCGAGAACCCCAGCAGGAAGTGCGACAGCATCATCCCGCAGTTCCCGCGCGCCCCGAGCACGGCCGCCTGGGCCGCCGCATCCGCGACGGCCGAGACGTCCCGATCCCGGTTGCCCCGCAGGTGGTCGGCGATGGCCCGGACCGTGAGGGACAGGTTCGTCCCGGTGTCCCCATCGGGCACCGGAAACACGTTGATGCGGTTCAGCTCGGCCCGCTGCCGCTGCGCGTGGTCACAGGCCGCGACCAGCGATCGGCGCAGACGGGGCCCGTCGATGTAGGCGATCTTCATGGCGGAGGGAGTATCGGGAAGGGGTGGCGGCCGGGCAACGGTACGCGGGAGTGGCCCCGGTCCATCGGACTGACGAGCTTTCGGAACGTGTCCCCCTCAGCCCGACCGCCGATGGCCGCTACCCCCGAGTTCGAGTTCCTCTCCGTTCGGCAGGACGAGGCGGTTCTGCACGTTCGCCTCGCCCGCCCCGAACGCCTCAACGCCTTCGCCGGCACGGTCCGCGACGACCTGCGCCGGGTGATCGAGCGAGCCGACGGGGACCCGGAGATCGGTTGCGTCGTCGTGAGCGGAGAGGGGCGGGCCTTCTGCGCCGGCGGCGACGTCGACGTCATGCACGACATCCGGCGGGACGATGATCTCGCCGCCTTCGCGGCCATCCTCGATGCAGCCAACCGTGCGGCGCTGGCGCTGCGCCGGTGTCGCGTGCCGACGATCGCACTCGTCCACGGCGCGGCCGCAGGCGGAGGCGCCAATCTCGCTCTGGGTTGCGACGTTCGCTGGGGATCGGAAACGGCCTCGTTCACGCAGAGTTTCATCCATCTGGGACTGGCGCCGGACTGGGGCGGCAGTCGACTGCTGGTCGAGGTCGTCGGGCTCGACCGCGCGCGCGAGCTGCTCCTGACGGGGAGGACCGTCCGCGCCGACGAAGCGCAGACCCTGGGACTGCTGCATCGCGTGATCGAGGCGGACGCGCTGCTGGAGAAGGGGCTGGACCTGGCGCGCACACTCGCCGGGCGGTCGCCGACGGCCCTGCAGGCGCTGGATGCGCTTCTGGCCTCGGCCGCATCCGGGGCCTCGTTCGAAGACCAGTTGGCGCTCGAGCGACGCGAGCAGCTGGCCTGCTTCGACAGCGCGGAGGCACGCGCGGCCTTCGAAGCCTTCCTGGCTCGCAGAAAGCGGTGAAGAGAGGCGATGCCGGATTCGTAGAGGGGCCGGTTCGACGGAAGACACGTACACAACGGCCGCACAGGACCCCATGCCCGCCGAAACCCGGCGCTGGGGACCACCCGGTCGAAAGAGAGGTTCGGATGATGCGAGGGACGAGAAGGGTGCAGGGCTCGTTGATGGCGGTGTTGACCGCGGTCGTGGCGACCGGGTGCGGTGGAGATGCCGGTCCGGGAGATGCCTGGGCCGGAGCGGTGACCGACTCCGCCGGTGTCGCCATCGTGTCGAACCCCGCGGAAGGGTTGTGGGGTGGCACGCCCGCCTGGGAATTCGTCGAGGAATACCGGGTCGGCGGCATGGATGCCGAGACCGAAGCGCAGTTCGGTCAGGTCGCGCCGATCGGGATCGACCTGGACGCGGACGGCAACGTGTACGTGGCCGACACCCAGCAGCAGACCCTGCGCGTCTTCGGGCCCGACGGGACGTTCCTGCGCTCGATCGGTACCCCGGGCCAGGGGCCGGGCGAGATCGGCCTGGGGATGGTCGCCGCCTTCGTGGTCGGCGACGAGGTCTGGGCGGCCGACGTGGGCAACATGCGGGTGGGTCGCTGGTCGCTCGACGGGACCATGCAGACGCCCCTCCCCCTGGACCTGACCGCGGGAGTTCCGATCCGCTGGGACGAGCTCTCGGGCGACCGGGTGGTGATCCAACTGCGGGGCATGGACTTCACCGGCGAGGGCACCACGCCGGAGAACGACGCGCTCGTCTACTTCGACGGGGCGATCGGGGACACGCTGGCGCTGCTCCCGGCCGGCCAGAGCTTCCAGATGACGGGGGGCGTGCCCCAGTTCCGCTTCTTCGAGGCCGAGCCCGTGTGGGACGCGACCTCCGACGGTCGAGTCATGTCGGCCATGAACAGCGACTACCGCATCGAGGTGCGCTCGGCCGACGGGACTCTCGAGCGCATCGTCACGCTCGCCCACGAGCCGCGCCCGGTGACCGAGGGCGACGAGCGCGCCATGACGGCGGCGATCCGCGATCTCATGGCCGACCAGGGTGCGCCGCCGCAGGCCGTTGAGATGATCATGAGCCAGGCGACGTTCGCCGACGTCTACCCGGCCTTCGCCCAGATGCTCGCGGGCCCCGAGGGTACGCTCTGGGTACAGCGAATCGCGACGGCCGCGGAACTCGGTGAATCCGACGACTTCGACATGCAGAATCTGGGCTCGGATCTCTGGGACATCTTCGATGCCGAGGGACGCTATCTCGGCGAGATGACCATGCCCGCCAAGTTCACGCCGGTGCGGGTGGACGGCGACGCGTTCTGGGGCATCCAGCGCGACGAGTTCGACGTGCAGTCGGTGGTGCGCTACCGTCTGCAGGAAGTCGGATAGCGGTCCACCAACCGGGAAGGCCCCGTGCCCCACGTCGCCGTCGATCCCTCCACCGGCCGGGAGCTGTATCGGGTCGCGTCGACCCCGCTGGAAGAAGCCCGCCTCGCCGCCGCCCGTGCGCACGCCGCGCACCGGGCGTGGTGGGAGGCGGGCTTCTCCGTACGCGGCCGACACCTGCGCGCCCTGGCCGAGGGGCTCCGCAGCTCACGTGACGCACTCGCGCGTCGCATGGCCGGAGAAATGGGGAAGCCGATCGTCGAGGGGCTGGGCGAGGTCGAGAAGTGCGCCTGGGTGTGCGACTACTACGCGGAGCACGCCGAAGCATTCCTGGCGCCCGAGCACGCCGACACCGCCGCCCTGCGCAGCGGATGGGTTCATCGTCCGCTCGGGGTGGTGCTGGGCATCATGCCCTGGAACTTCCCCCTCTGGCAGGTCCTTCGGTTCGCGGCTCCGACGCTGATGGCGGGCAACGGCGTCCTCATCAAGCACGCGCCCAGCGTCCCCGGGTGCGCCGAGGACATCCAGCGCCTTATCGATGACGCGGGCCTTCCCACCGGCCTCGTCGCGACGCTGTTTCTCGAGGTCGACGAGGTCGACGACCTCATCGCCGACCGCCACGTGGCGGCCGTCACCCTGACGGGCAGCGTCCGGGCCGGGCGTGCGGTCGCGTCGGCGGCGGGGCGGGCACTCAAGAAGACGGTGCTCGAGCTCGGCGGGAGCGACGCATCGGTAGTTCTCGCCGACGCCGACGTGCCCTCGGCGGCGGCCGAATGCGTTCGCGCACGCATGCTGAACGGGGGGCAGAGCTGCATCGCCGCGAAACGCATGGTGGTGGTGGATGCGCTGCACGACGCGTTCGTGGACGCCGTCGTCGCAGACATGCGGTCCCGGCGCTCGGGTGACCCGCACCTGCCCGATACGACCCTCGGTCCGTTGGCGCGCGTGGATCTGCGCGACGCCCTCCACGATCAGGTCGAACGCAGCGCGGCCGCGGGCGCCGTGGTGCGCCTCGGCGGCGAGATCCCCGCGGGGCCCGGCGCGTGGTATCCGCCGACCGTGCTCACCGAGGTGGGGCCCGGGATGCCGGCCTACGACGAAGAGCTCTTCGGCCCGGTGGCCGCGGTGATCCGGGCGAGAGACGACGACGACGCCATCCGCATCGCCAACGACACGGCATTCGGCCTCGGCGCGTCGGTGTACACGAGCGACCTCGAGCGCGGTGAAGCGATCGCCCGCGACCGGCTGCACGCCGGAGCCTGCTTCGTGAATGGCATGGTGCGATCCGACCCCCGACTGCCATTCGGCGGCGTGGGGATCAGCGGCTACGGCCGAGAGCTGTCTGCGCTCGGCATCCGCGAGTTCGTCAACGTGAAGACGGTCTGGGTCGAAGCCGCGGAGTGATCGCACGGCCGCAGATGATCGAACGGCCGCAGGCGATCGGACGGCCGCAGATGATCGCACGGCCGCAGATGATCGGACGGCCGCAGGCGATCGGACGGCTCTGGATCCCGGTGTCGTCGCCGGAGGGCGGGTGCACTCCATGTCGCAACCTGACGATCGCCTCACAGCAGCAACTCGATTGCTGCATTGTGCACGCCGGGCGTGCACTATCGACCAACCGCCCGGAAGGCGCCGACACCGATTGGCGGTTTATGCACGTGGAGCGTGCACTATCGACCAACCGTCCCTCGGAAGCGGCCCGATTGGGCATTTGAGCACCTGAGCCGCGCGAATCCCCGCGCAGCGCGCACCGGCTCGCAGGGGCGACCACACGGCTCGCAGGGGCGACCACACGG
>JAHHMJ010000673.1 GCA_018678395.1 Gemmatimonadota bacterium
GGGCTGGGTCGTCGCGCTCTCTCTGGTGGTCGTGGCGGTCACGGCGGCGTTGAACGCCTTCTCGTACGAGGCGACCCCGCACGTGCCCGACGAGCTCGTCTACCTGATCCACGCCCGCACCTTCGCCGCCGGACTCATCGATCTGCCGCTGCCGCCGGTTCCGGCCGGATTCGAGCTCGACCTCATGACGGTCGATCCGGACCGCTGGTTCAGCCCGGTGCCACCGGGTTGGCCGGCGGTGCTCGCGATCGGCATGGCGCTCGGGGCGCCGTCGTGGGTCAATCCCGTCCTCTCGGGCCTCGCCGTGTGGCTCACGGCCCGCGTCGTGCGCCTGGTCTACCCGGACGCCCGTGTGGCGTGGTGGAGCGCCGTCCTGCTCGCGCTCTCCCCGTGGTTCCTCTTCCAGGGGATGAACTACATGACCCACGCGGTCAGCCTGGTGGCCGCCCTGGCAGCCGCGTTCTGCGTCGGCCGCACGGTGCGGGGCGGAGCGGCGGCGTGGTTGCTTCCGGCGGGACTCGCGATCGGAATGGTGGGACTGATCCGACCCTTCGAGGGACTGCTGGTCGCCGTGGTCCTCGGCCTGTGGACCCTGTGCTCGGGCGCCCGCGGGCCGGTGACCCGGATCGTTCGCACGACGGTACTCGCGGCGGGGACCCTCGCCATGACGGCAGTTCAGTTCCCGTACAACCGTGCCCTCACCGGCCACCCCCTGCGCTTCCCGATCATGGACTACACGGATCGAATGTACGGGCCGGGGTCGAATGCGCTGGGCTTCGGCCCGAACCGCGGGCTGGGCTGGGTGGGACTCGACCCGCTGCCCGGCCACGGGCTCCCCGACGTTCTGATCAACGCCAACCTCAATCTCTTCCAGCTGAACATCGAGTTGCTGGGATGGTCGGTGGGCTCGCTGCTCGGCCTGCTCGCGCTCGTCGGGGTCGGGCGCTGGGTGAAGCGGGACTGGGCGGTCTTCGGTGCCGCCGCGTGGGTCGCCGGGGCGCACTCGTTCTACTGGTTCGCCGGCGGTCCGGACTTCGGGGCCCGCTACTGGTATCTCATGATCGTGCCGCTGATCGTCCTGACGGTCCGGGGGATCCTCGAGGTGTCGACCCGGTGGCATCCGGGACGGGTCGGACTCGCCACCGCGATCCTGCTCGTCGGCACCGTGGCGCTCTTCACGCCGTGGCGGGCGGTCGACAAATACCACCACTACCGCGAGATGCGGCCCGACGTCCACCGGCTCGCCGAGGCGGCGGGGTTCGGCGAGGACGCGCTCGTTCTGGTCCGGGGACAGCTCGACCCCGACTACCAGTCGGCGGCCTACCTCAACCCGATCGACCTCGAGGGGCCGGGCCCTCTGTACGCCTGGGATCGGAGCCCCGAAGTGCGGCGCGCGCTCCTGGATGCCTACCCGGACCGGGCCATCTGGCTCGTCGACGGGCCGACGGTGACCGGGCGTGGGTTCGAACTCGTCGACGGGCCCATCCGCGATCGGACGGGACTCGAGGCCGACATCGCGCGTTGAGGTCCGGTCGGTGCCGCCGCCGCGGCCCGACGGGGACGATCACCGGGCGGGCATCGCCCAGCCGGCGCCGGCCGCGGTCGCCGCTTCTTCGTAGGCCGCGATCTGGGCGTCGATCGCCGAGGCGGCGTCGAAGCTCTCCGACCCCGCGCGGTCGCGATACCACGAGAGGGTCCAGTCCACGGCACGCCCGCGGTCCAGGACCGGACGCCAGTCCAGACGGGTCATGGCGCGTGAACAGTCGAGCCGGAGCAGCCCGGCCTCGTGGGGTCCGTCGTCCCGAGACGAGAGATCGGTCCACGAGCCCGACCCCCACGACTCGAGCGCCTGTTCGACGACCTCCCGTACGGTCCCGGATCCCGAGGGATCGGGGCCGAAGTTCCAGGCGTTCCCGAAGGTCTCGGGGTCGCCCCGCAGGTGCATGGCCAGGGCGAGGTAGCCCGCCAGGGGTTCCAGAACGTGCTGCCACGGGCGCACGGCACCGGGTCTTCGGATGGGCACCGCCTCGCCGGCGGTGAGCGCGCGGACGATGTCGGGGAGCAGGCGATCCTCGGACCAGTCCCCGCCGCCGATCACGTTGCCGGCGCGCGCGGTGGCGAGCCCGGTTCGCGGATCGCGGCCGTCCAGAAAGGACCGGCGGTACGAGGTCGCGAGGATCTCCTGGGCGCCCTTGCTCGCGCTGTAGGGATCGTGGCCCCCGAGCGCGTCGCTCTCGCGGTACGCGAGGTCCCACTCCCTATTCTCGTAGCACTTGTCGCTCGTGACGACCACCACGGTCCGCACGGACGGGGTGGCCCGGACTGCTTCGAGCAGATGGGCGGTGCCCATGATGTTGGTCGACCAGGTCTCGAGAGGGTCGCGATACGACCGTCGCACGAGCGACTGGGCGGCGAGGTGAAACACGATCTCGGGCTGCTCGGCCCCCAGGGCCGCGGCGACGGCCTCGCGGTCACGCAGGTCGCCGAGGTGTGACGAGACGCGCGATGCGAGGTCGAGTTCGTCGAAGAGCGCCGGGCGCCCCGCTTCGGGCGGGAGCGCGAACCCGCTGACCCGTGCCCCGAGTCGTCGCAGCCACGCGGCCAGCCAGGCCCCCTTGAACCCGGTGTGTCCGGTGACGAGGACCGACCGCCCGTCGAAGAACTTCGCCAGGCGGTGCGTCACGACCCGGGCTTCCAGGGAGCGGTGCCCTCGGACCACAGCCGCTCCAGAAGACGCTTCTCGCGCAGGGTGTCCATGGGCTGCCAGAAGCCCTCGTGGCGGAAGGCGTGCAGCTCGCCCCTCTCGGCCAGCTCCTCGAGCGGTTCCCGCTCCAGGATCGTGGCATCGTCGTCCATCAGCTCCAGGACTTCCGGCTCGAAGACGAAGAACCCGCCGTTGATCCATCCGGCATCGGTCTGGGGCTTCTCGCTGAAGCGCTGAACGCTGGATCCATCGAGGGCCAGCCCACCGAAGCGGGCCGGAGGCCGGACCGCGGTCACCGTGGCCATGCCACCGTGCGACTCGTGGAATTCGAGGAGCCGCGTGATGTCGATATCGCCCACGCCGTCGCCGTAGGTCACCATGAAGCGCTCGCCACCGAGGTAGGGGGCCAGCCGACCCAGGCGCCCGCCGGTCTGCGTGTCGAGGCCCGTGTCGATGACGCCGACCCGCCAGTCCACGCGGCTGGGATTGACCACGTCGATGGCGCCGCTCGACAGGTCGACGAAGTAGTCGCTCTCGTCGTAGAAGTGGCCGCGGAAGTAGTCCTTGATCATCCCGCCCTTGTAGCCGCACGCCACGAGGAAGTCGTTGAAGCCGTGGTGGGCGTAGATGTTCATGATGTGCCAGAGCATCGGGTGTCCCCCGATCTCGACCATCGGCTTCGGGCGGCTCTCGGTTTCCTCGGCGAGGCGCGTGCCCCGCCCGCCCGCGAGAATGATGACGTGCATCGCTCAGACCAGCCTCGGGCGGGGGACGGGAATCAGGAAGCGTCCGCCCGCTCTACGGTAGGCCTCCTGCTGTTCCATGATCTCCTCGGCGAAATTCCAGGCGAGGATCAGTACGACGTCGGGCTGCCGCTCCAGAAGGGTCTCGACGGGCAGCACCGGGATGTGTGCACCGGGCGTGAACAGCCCCACCTTGAGAGGATTCCGGTCCACGGTCCAGGGAATCCAGTCGGTCCCGACGCCGCAGTAGTTCAGGAGCGTGTTGCCCTTGGCGGGCGCCCCGTAGGCGGCCAGCGACCGCCCCTCGGCGACGAGCGAGGCGAGCATCTCGCGCAGCTCGGTTCGCTGGGCGGCCACATCGGCGGCGAAGCGGTCGTAGGTGGCGGGATCGTCGAAGCCGGCTGCCGTCTCGCCTTCCGCGAGTTCGAGGATCGCCGCCGCGTGGCCGATTCCCTCGGGATCTGCGGCCGCGTAGATGCGGATGCTGCCGCCGTGGACGGGCACGAAGTCGGCCCGCACGAGACGGAGTCCCGCCTCCCCGCACAGGTGCATGAGTGCGCGGATCGAGAAGTAGCACAGGTGCTCGTGGTAGACCGTGTCGTACTCGAGCCGTTCGAGGAACTCACCGAGGTAGGGCACCTCGAGGATGGCGAGTCCGTCGTCGTCGATCAGCGCCCGGAAGCCGCGCAGGAACCCGAGCGTGTCGTCGACGTGTGCGAGCACGTTGTTGCCGATCACGGCGCGGGCCGGGCCGTGGCTCTTCCGCAGGGCCTGGGCCTCGTGGTGTCCGAAGAAGCGGTTCACCGTGGAGATCCCGGACTCGTTGGCCATCGCGGCGATGTTCGACGCCGGCTCGACGCCGAGCACGTCCATCTCGAGATCCGCGAAGCAGCGCAGCAGGCTGCCGTCGTTGCTGGCGACCTCGACCACGCGGTCGCCCGGGCGCAGTTCGAGCACCTCGGCCACCGTCTTCGCGTAGGCCCGGTTGTGCGCCGCGATCGTCGACGACGTGCCCGTCACGTAGATGTAGTCGCGAAACAGCACCTCGGGGTCGACGACGTCGAGGATCTGTACCAGCGAGCAGCGTGGGCAGAAGACCACGTCGAGGGGATACGCGGCCTCGTCGGCGAACTCCGCCGCCGAGCGGAGAAAGGCGTTTGCCAGCGGCGTCGGCCCGAGCTCGAGAAAGGGGTGCAGCGCCTCGTTGCCGCATCCCCGGCAGTCCGAGCGACGGTGGTAGCTCACGAATGAAGGCTCCGTAGACGGGTCAGGACGGCAAGGTGTCGGTCGAGCGGTGGAACGCCAAGGTCGCGCGCACGCCGGCGCGCGGCGCCGTCCCCGGGGTCCAACCCCCCAGCGCGTCTCGCAGGCGCGCGACGGCGACCGGCTCGTGCTGCATCTCGGACACACGCCCCGGCAGGTCACCGAATCCCAGGCGGGATGCGTCGATGCCGGCCTCGTCGGCCAGGATCTCCACGAAGTCCCGGACCCGATGAAGCCGCCCCGTCGCGAGGTTCAGCGTCGCCGGGCACCCGTCGATCGAGGCGGCCAACCGCAGCAGTCCTTCCGCGACGTCGTCCACGAAGGTGAAGTCTCGGCGCTGCAGCCCCTCGGTTAGAGGGATTCGGTCCGTGCCGTCCCGCGCGGCGATGAGGGTGGGGACCAGTCGTTGGGCGTGCTCACCCGGGCCGTAGACCATGAACAGGCGCGCCGTGACCGCGTCGAGGCCGGCCGCGCGAGCGGCTGCGACGGCGCGCGTGCCCTCGAGCTTGGAGGTCCCGTAGAGCGTGTCCGGGCGCGGCGCCGTCGTCTCGTTCAGGTCGCCGGCGGCCTGTCCGTATTCCAGCGCCGATCCGACGTGCACCAGGGCGGGGCGCGAAGCCGGTTCGACGTCGAGCAGGATCTCGCACACCGCGGCCACGAGGTCGCGGTTGATGGCGAAGGCCGCGGACTCGTCCCGCTCCGAGCGATCGACGCCGTAGCCCGCCAGGTTGAAGACCGTGTCCGGTCGGGTGCGCGCAACGAGTTCACGAACCTCGCCGGGCTGCCGAAGATCGATCGGGTGGACTGCGCCGTCGATCGCATATGCGGAGAACACCGGGTGGGCCCGCGCGGGATCACGAACCGCGAGGTGGAGGTCGGCTCCGACCGCCGAGAGGCGCCGGGCCACCCAGCGTCCCACGAATCCGGTGGCTCCGAGCACGAGCGCGGACTGTGGCGCAGCCGGCGACGGACGCATCAGGCCGCCCCCCGGGCGCCGCGCGACGTCTCGCTCTGGATGCCCTCCGGCGCCCGCCGTACGTTTCGGGCCGACGGGCCGCACCCCTCTCCTCTCGAGCGTGCCGACATGAGTGCCGACTCCCCACAGGGCGCCTCTCTACGGGACCGGGCCATCGACTGGGCCCGGCGCCGGCTTCCGCCCGGGATGCGCGACTCCGTGGTCCGCCTGCAGCGGCGGCTCCGGCTCCAGTGGCCGCCCCGGGGCACCGTGCGGTTCGGGAGCTTCCGGCGGGTCACGCCGATCAGCCCGATCTTCGCCATCGATCGTGGATTTCCCATCGAGCGCTATTACATCGAGCGGTTTCTGGAGGAACGGCGCGACGACATCCGGGGCGTCACGATGGAGTTCGGCGACACGACCTACCTCGACAAGTTCGGGGGACCGGCGGTCGAGGTGAAGGACGTCTTCAGCTACGTCGAGGGGCCCGGCGCCACCATCGTCGGAGATCTCTCGGGCGACGGGCCGCTGCCCGAAGGCCGCTTCGACTGCATCGTCTGCACCCAGACGATTCAGATGATCTACGACATTCGCGGGGCGGTGGCACGGCTCCACTCGATGCTGAAGCCGGGTGGCGTGCTCCTGGTCACCACCCACGGCATCTCGAAGATCGGCCGGCACCTCGATCGCGACGGCTGGGGCGAATACTGGCATCTCACCCAGGAAGCCGCACGCCACCTCTTCCGTGAGCGGTTCGGCGAGGACGGCGTCGAGGTCGACGCGTACGGCAACGTGCTCAGCGCGATGTGCGCTCTGCACGGGCTGGCCTCGGAGGAGCTCACCCGGGACGAGCTGGAGCACCGTGACCGGGACTTCGACGTGATCGTAACGATACGGGCCGTTCGCTCGGACTGAACTGCGTCCAGCGAACGGCCCGTCGAACCGTGACGTCGACCGGCCCTCGGCGGGCCGGCCCTCAGCCGCTCCTCACCCCTCGTCGGCCTCTCCCCACCCGAGAACGACCTGCGTGCCCTCGCCCTCGGAGCCGGCCGCCAGAAGGATCGTGCGGCCCGTGGCGGCGTCGTGGGCCACAACGGAGG
>JAHHMJ010000006.1 GCA_018678395.1 Gemmatimonadota bacterium
CCGGACCGCGCTGGTCGCGGTCACCCTGCTTCTCGTCCTGCTCCCCGCCTCGCAGCTGAAGCGGCACTACCGGGACTTCGCCCTCGACCGCCCCGACGTTCAGGGCGCGGTCGAGCTCGTGCGAACGTACGGGACCGCAGGCGAGCCCGTGTACATCGGCAACAGCTTCCGGTCCTTCGCCTACTACGACCGCGGCATCTTTCCTCGCATCGGTTCGGCTCAGTGGGATAGCCTGGCGAACGCTCACGCGCACCTCACCGACCTCTACACGATGCGAAGCGTGAAGCGGGGCGACACCTACGCCTACGAGAAGATCGATCCCCGCATCCGGTATATCGGATGGTACGGGGGCCCGGTACCGGCTCGGGTGCGCTACCTCGAGGAGCAGGTGGCCGGCGGCGGCTTCGACGCGGGGTACTGGCTGGTCCTCTCTCCCGCCGATCGGAGGGAGAGTGAGGCGGTCGCCAGCGTGGAGTTCCCGTGCCTGGGCCGAGCCGACTACCGCGTGAACGCCCTGGAGCTGATCCACTGCCCCGGCGAGCCACGCGAAGCACCCTAGGAAGCGCGCACGGAGCGACCGGTCACGTGGGGCCTCGGGCCGGTTCGATCCCCGTCACCCGGCACCAGAAGTCCGAGATGTAGGCGGGATCCCGGCGCCTCTCGAGCTCCTCCCACCGCGGGTACGACCCCCGGAAGGACTCCGGAGACATGCACGCGTCCTTGGCCGGGTAGAGCGCGCCCCCTGCCTCCATCGTGATGCGCTCCAGCGTCTCCAGCAGGCGGAGCGTGGAACTACCCCGGTTCGGGAAGTCCAGAGCCAGTGTGGGGCCGGCTCGCGGAAACGACAGCAGCCCGGGTGAGGGCAGGTCTCCGAACTCCTTGAGAACGACCAGGAACGAGGCCTCGCCGTGGTCGCCGATCTGCGTCAGCAGCTCACGCATGGCATCCTCGCCGACCTCGGGAGGCACCACGCACTGGAACTGGAAGAACCCCCGGGGGCCGTAGATCCGGTTCCACCGCGACACCGCGTCCAACGGGTAGAAGAACGGCTCGTAGTCCACCACAGCGTGCGCTGCAGCCGGCGCTCGATGGTAGACGGCGTTGAACAGCCGCACGCTCCACCGATTGATGACCGAGAGGGGAGGAGCGATGAACACGTCCAGCCGCCGGGATCGAGGGCGCGGCGGCTGCTCTTCGGGAGAGGCGTGGTTGCCCGCCATGAAACGCCCTCGTCCGAGGTTGGCCCCCCGGGCCAGACAGTCGATCCACGACACGGTATATGCGTAGTCCCCGCCGCTCTCCTTCGAGATCTCGAAAAACTCCGACAGGCTCCCGAACCGCGTCGTGCGGACCGCGATTCCCCGGTTGGCGATCGGAATCAGCTGAATCTCGACCCACAGCATCGTACCGGTGAGTCCCAGACCCCCGACCGTAGCCGCGAACCACTCGGCCTCGAGGTCGGGCCCACAGACGATGCGCCGCGCGTCGGAGCGCAGGAGTTCGAGGCGGCGCACGTGCCGACCGAACGTGCCCGCCACGTGGTGGTTCTTGCCGTGGACGTCGTTCGCGACGGCTCCCCCGAGCGTGATCCATCGCGTGCCGGGACTCACGGGAAGGAACCAACCGTGGGGAACGACGTGCGACAGGACGTCGCCGAGCAGCGTACCCGCCTCGGCCCGCAGCACCCCCGACGCGGGATCGAAGTCGAGGATGCGATTCAGGGGACGGGCGTCCAACAGGGTACCGCGACCGTTCATGCAGGAGTCGCCGTAGCTGCGGCCGTTGCCGTAGGTCAGGACCGGGCCCGGCCCGTACGGCTCGACCGGGCCCTCCCGGATCTCGCGCACGTCGGTGGCTCGCTTCTGGAGACGACCCCACGGCCGGTGGTCGCGGCGGGTCGACGAAGAAAAGCCACCCAACGGGTCCTCCGGGGAGTTCGAGTCCATCAGCGTGCCAGGAGCAGGATGATCAGAGCGGCGATGGCGACCCAGCGACTCATCTGGTCACGGACGGCCCACACGACGGGATCGTCGTGCATCTCGTCGCGAGCCACGACGATCCAGGCGCGGCCGATCCAGTAGAGCAGCAGCGGCGTGAGCTGCCACAGCAGCACCGGATAGCGATAGTGCTGCGCGAACTCCTCGCTGATCACGTACAGCGCCAGGACCAGCACCGCGACGCACCCCGTCCCCACGCCCAGCGCGATCAGCACGGGAAGGTCGCGAGGCTTGTAGCCGCGCCCCGGGAGTCGCGCCCCCGCGGCTGGCGCGGTCGAGACCCGTTCGTGGAGCTCCGCGTATCGCTTCACCAGGGCCAGACTGAAGAAGAAGAAGAGCGAGAAACCCAGAAGCCAGACGGACGGAGCGATTCCGGTGGCGGCAGCGCCCGCGAGGATCCGCAGAGTGTACAGACCCGCGAGAGTCAGCACGTCGACCAGCACGGCCCCTTTGAGTTTCAAAGAGTACGCGAAGGTGAGCAGCAGATAGATGCCGAGAGTACCCCAGAACGCGCGCGGAAGCAGGAGAAACGTGATGGTACCCGCCACGCCCAGCAGACCGATGATCAGCAGCGGAGCGTGGGACAGGCGCAGAGTCCCGGCGGCGAAGGGGCGCGTGCTCTTCGTCGGATGAAGGCGGTCGTCTCGCAGGTCGAGCGCGTCGTTGACGACGTAGACGGACGAGGCGACCAGCGAGAAGGCGACGAAGGCCAGGACCGCCGCCGTCATGGCAGCCGGGTCGGTGAAGCGTTGCGCGCCGAGCGCGGGGAGGAAGATGAGCAGGTTCTTCAGCCACTGGTGCACCCGCAGTGTCCGCCGAAGCACCTGGAGCCGGGAAACGACCGGACCGTGGGCCACCTCCGCGGAGGCCGCACTCCGGGACACGACGCGGTGTTCCGAGGACCGCCCCACGAAGTCGAATCCTCCCTCTCCGAACCGATCGACGAGCGCGCGGGCGACATCGGCCGGGGCACGGCCCTCGGTTCCGACCCCGCCGACGACCACCACCTCGTCGATCTCCTCCAACTCGTCGGCGATCGGGTCCGCATACGACTTCGGCACCGTCGACACCAGAACGACGGGTCTTCCTTCAGCGCGCGCCGCACGCATCGCCTCGAGCACGGCGTCGCGGTAGGGCGGGCGAGCATCGGCGGTCGGGACCCGGGAGGTCACCTCGCGCTGGAGTACCGCGCGGCCGCGCAGCAACCAGAAGATGATGCCGACCAGCGCCGAAGGATGGCGCTTCAGCATCGTCAACGCCGCTTCGGCGACCGGGCTGTTGGGGAGCAGTCCACCCACCAGACCGACGCAGAGAGGTCGCCCGCTCACCGGGCCGGCTCCTCGGGTCCGGTCAGACCCACCAGAGCCACCATGCCGAGCGCCACGGCCCACCAGAGCGTCACCGCTCGCACCAGGACGGTGGCTGCGGTCGCCTCCGCGGCAGTCCCTCCCGCGAGCATGAGCAGTCCACCCATGACGGCTTCGGTGGGACCTACTCCGCCGGGCAACATCGAGACCGCACCGAGCAGCGTCCCCAGCGCGAACACACCCATCCCCACGCCGAGCGGCAGGTCGACGCCGATCCACCGCGCCGCGAGTACGAATGTCAGGGCTTCCGCTCCCCATGCGAGCAGAGCGATGGCCACCCCTGCCACGAGCAGGCGAGTCCCCAGCAGGTCGCGGGCTGCCGCGACGCCGTGGCCCGCCATCCGGCGGACCCGCGCCAGCAGCGTGGTCCCACCGCCGCCTTCGAGCCAGTCCGGGAGGCCCGGGCTGCGCAGCGCCACCAGAAGGGCCACGGTCAGCGCGGAGGTGGCGGCCACGGCCGCCGAGTACCGTTCCAGTAGCCCGAACGTCAGGCCCGACAGGAAGAGCATCGCCACGAGGTCGCCGAGGCGCTCCGCGACGAACGCACCGACGCTGTGCGCAACCGGGACGCCGTACGCCCGCAGATAGACTGCTCTCAGATTCTCCCCCACCTTGCCCGGAGTGGTCGTCAGCGCGAAACCGGCCCAATAGATCCGTGCGTGACGCGGCCGCGGCAGATGGTGCCCCAACGCCCTCAGGTACACGTCCCAGCGGACGAAGCGCACGGCGAACCCGAAGGTGGGTAGCGCCAGGAGGACCGCGACCGCACCGGGCGACAGAGCACGCAGCCGCTCCCACACCTCGGACCCGTCGGCCAGCGCGATGGCCAGCAGATAGACCCCTGCGGCAGCCACGACCGAGAGGGCCAACGGGCGGCGAGATCGCTGGAGAACGGCGTTCAAGGAGGCGGACTCCGGAATCCGGGAGACGAGGCTCGGGTGCAGTGGCGGAAGCCCACGGCTGATCCCCATCGAGTCTCGACGCGGCAGCGACCGCGATGTAGCATCGCAGGCCCGATTCGGACGGCATCTGCGTCGGTCACCGCGCGAGCATCATCGATTCCCGATCCACCTTCTGGCAAGGGACCTTGACCAACCCGGCGAAACGCCTATATCCCCTACACCGTAGTTATTTTCACTTCGATCCCTTCTCCGGCACCTGGAGCGACCGGTGGCCCCGAAACGCCCGAGCGACTTCGAACAACAGGTGCTCCTCGCCGTATGGCGGCTCGAGGACGGGGCCTACGGGGCTTCCGTACGGGACGAACTCGAAGCACGCACCGGGTCGAGGGTCACCCAGGGCGCGGTGTACACGACGCTCATCCGGCTGGAGAAGAAGGCAATGCTCCAGTCGCGGCTCTCGGATCCCACACCGGTGCGAGGGGGGAGGGCGAAGCGGCTGTTCTCGATCACCGAGCGGGGGCGCGCCGGCGTCCTGCAGGTCCGACGAGCGATGAATCGCCTGTGGGAGGGGCTGCCCACGGCCGATCCCGCCCCCCGTGAGTCCGGCTGAGCCCCACCACCGTGCCCCGCTCCCCCCGGATTGCCCGCATCCTGCTGCGCCTGCTTCTCCCGGCAGGCGTGCGCGACGGTTTCGTGGGCGACCTCGAGGAGCGCTTCCAGCGTGAGGCCGTCGACGATCCGGTCCGGGCTCGGCGCAGCTACTGGAAAGACGTTCTCTCCCCGAGCATCCTGCGCCTCCGCAAGGAGGTCAGGGGCATGCCCCTTCCCCCCGGCACCCCGCCGGGATCCACCCGCGGAGACGGCCGCATGACCGCCCTTCTCGCCGATCTGACGTTCGCCCTGCGCATGCTCGCCAAGGCCCCCGCCTTCACGATCGTCGCGGTGCTCTCTCTCGCCCTGGGAATCGGGCCGAACACGGCCATCTTCTCGCTGGTGGACGCGGCGCTGCTCCAGGACTGGGGCGTACCGGAGCCGGAAGAGATCGTCGACGTGTATTCGCTGACCGACGACGGCCAGTACTTCTACACGTACTACCGGGTGTACGAACTCATCACCGAGGGTGCGAACGACGCCTTCGTGGACGTCGCCGCTTCAGCGCAGCAGACCGGCAACATCGACGTGGGTGGTGAGGGCCGGCTGGCGATGGGCGAGCTGGTCACCGGCAACTACTTCGACGTCCTGGGCGTCCAGGCGGCGCAGGGGCGCACCTTCCTCCCGGAAGAGGACGCGACTCCGGGCACCCATCCCGTCGTGGTCGTGTCGGACCGCTACTGGAAGACCCGGCTGGGAGCCGACCCGGACGTCGTGGGCAGCGACCTGCGGCTGAACGGGCGGCCGTACACGGTGATCGGCGTGGCGCCCGAGGAGTTCAGGGGGCGCATCGCGCCAGGACTCGGCACCGACTTCTGGGCACCGATCCGGATGTACCCGCACCTGGCGCCCAACCAGATGACCAACGGCAACCTCTTCTTCATGGGGCGGCTGAGGAACGGAGTGACCACCGAGCGGGCCCGCGCGATCCTCGACGCAATCGCCGCGCGCTACAATGAGGAGAGCGAGAGCCGCTCCGAGTTGGCGATCGGTGCGGTCAATCTCGGAGAGGTTCGGCTGCACCCCAACTTCGATGGGACGATCGGAGCCATGGCCGCACTGCTCTTCGTCGCCGTGGGACTGGTGCTGCTCGTGGCCTGCGTGAATCTCGCCAGCTTCTTGTTGGCTCGCGCGACGGACCGCCGCAAGGAGATGGCCATCCGCGTCGCGATGGGCGCGGGTCGCGGAGCCATCCTCCGCCAGTTGCTGGTCGAAGCCCTGGTGCTGGCCGCTCTCGGCGGCTTGGTCGGACTCGTGCTGGGGATGTTGGCGTCCCGGGTCCTCGTGGGAGTCGAGCCGCCGATCGACCTGCCGCTGGACCTCGACGTCGGACTGAACGGGCGCATCCTGCTCTTCACGGGAGGTGCCAGCCTCCTGGCCGCGCTGATCTTCGGGCTCACGCCCGCACTCGAGGCCACCCGGGCGCCCGTGGCCTCCACCCTGCGCGACGAGAGCGGCAGCTCGGGGGGCCGGCGAAAAGGACGCGCCCGCGGGGTCCTCGTCGCGGCCCAGATGGCGCTGTCCACCGTGCTCCTCTTCGGAGCCGCCCTCTTCCTGCGGAGCCTGCAGGCCGCGACCTCGCTGGAAGTCGGCTTCGATACCGGGCCGGCGGCCGTGGTGGCCGTCGACCCGTGGGCATCGGAGATGAGCGCCGACGAGCAGGAGATCTTCGCCCGCGATCTGATCCGGCGGGTCGCTTCGATGCCGGGGGTCGAGCAGCTGGGGGTCACCAGTCGTATGCCCCTGGACCTCGGTACCATCAACACCACCTTCCTCATTCCCGGGGTCGAGCCGCCGCCGAACGCCGACCGGCACGTCCTCGAATACGCTTCGATCTCACCCGGCTACCTGGCCACGATGGGGATCGAGGTGGTCGAGGGGCGGGCCTTCGTGGACACCGACGACGAGCCCGAGAGCGCCGCCCGGGTCGCGCTCCTGTCGCGGGCCGCCGCGGAGCGCTTCTGGCCGGGGGAGAGCGCCGTCGGGCGGGTCATGCACCGCGGCGGGGATCCCGAGCGGGCGGTCACCGTGGTCGGCGTGGTCGGCGACGCCAGGATCTGGAGCCTGACCGAAGCGCCGCGCCCCTACATGTATCTCCCCCTCTCTCAGGGTGGGTTCGGCCGGTACTTCCTGGTGGCCCGCACACCCATGGCGCCACCGGAGTTGGCGGCGGACATCCAGGTCGAGGCGAAGCAGCTTCGGCCCGACGTCCTGGTCTCGGAGGTGGGGACGATGGACGACCACCTCGGCTACATCTACTTCCTGCCCCGGATGGCTGCGGCGATGCTGACCCTGGTGGGAATCCTCGCTCTCATCCTGGCCTGCATCGGCCTCTACGGCATGGTGAGCTACACCGTGGCGCGCCGAACGCGCGAGGTGGGCATCCGCATGGCGCTGGGGGCCGAGGGCGGCGTCGTCGTCGGGATGGTCGTGAAGCGAGGGTTGACCGTCGTGGCCATCGGCGGGCTCCTGGGAATCGCCGCGGCCTTCGTACTCGGCTCGACGCTGGATCGGTTCCTGATCGGAGTGGCCGGTCTCGACCCGGTGGCGATGCTGCTCGCACCCCTCACGCTCTTCGGGCTCTCCGCGATCGCGGCCTACCTTCCCGCCCGCCGGGTCAGCCGAGTCGACCCGGTGGAGGCACTCCGCGCCGAGTGATCGGCACAGGCTTGCGATGCGATCAGATGCGAGCCCGCTTGAGGCGAAGTGAGTTGCTCACCACCGATACGCTGCTGAACGCCATGGCCAGGGCGGCCAGGATGGGGTGCAGCTGACGAAGCATCATGGGCAGCGACTCGAACGGGTACAGCACACCCGCCGCGACCGGAATCAGCAGCACGTTGTAGCCGAACGCCCAGAACAGGTTCTCGCGAATCGTGCGCAGGGTGGCCGCCGACAGCCGCAAGGCCCTGGGGACACCCGCGAGGTCGCCGCTCATCAGCGCGATGTCGGCGGTTTCGACGGCCACGTCGGTACCGGTCCCCATCGCGATGCCGACATCGGCCGTCGCCAGCGCGGGGGCATCGTTGATGCCATCACCCACCATCGCCACCGGGCCCCGGCGCTGTAGATCGCGGACCACGGCGGCCTTCTCGTCCGGCAGGACTTCGGCCTCCACATGGGCGATCCCGACCTGCTCGGCGACCGCTCGAGCGGTGCGTTCGTTGTCCCCGGTCAGCAGGACGACGGACAGACCCCGAGCGGACAGCGCGCGGATCGCCTCGGCCGCGCCGTCCTTCACGGCATCCGCGACCCCCAGCACCCCCACGGCCTCGCCGTCGACCGCCACGCGCACCGCGGTTCGCGCCGCGGCCTCCTGCTCGTCGGCGAACGCATCGCCCGGTGTGGGATCGATGCCCGACGCGACCAGGTAGCGGCGGCTGCCGACTCGTACCTCGCGGTCGCCGACCCGGGCCAGGATTCCGCGGCCCGCCTCCGCCTCGGCCTCCTGCGCCGCGTCGAAGGCCACCCCCCGCTCCACGGCCCCGCGCACGACGGCCTCGCCCACCGGGTGCTCCGAACCGGCCTCGGCACCCGCGGCGAGGGACAGGACCGCCTCCTCCGTCCACCCCTCGAGCCCCTGCACCGCGAGAAGCGTCGGCGCTCCGCGCGTCACCGTGCCCGTCTTGTCGAGCACCACCGTCTCGAGCTGGCGCGCCCGCTCCAGCGCCGCCGCGTCCCGGAAGAGGATTCCGTTCTCGGCACCCTTCCCCGTCCCCACCATGAGCGCGGTCGGCGTCGCCAGCCCGAGCGCGCACGGACACGCGATCACGAGCACGGCGACCAGACGAATCAGGCTGTCGGTGAAGCCCGCCGACACGCCCCAGTACCAGATGCCGAAGGTAGCCAACGCGATCAGCAGGACCACCGGTACGAAGACCGCGGCCACCCGATCGACGAGCGCCTGGATCGGAGCACGACTGCCCTGCGCCTCACGCACCATGTCGATGATGCGCGCCAGCGCGGTGTCCCGTCCGACCCGGGTCGCCCGCACCACGAGCGCCCCGCTGCGATTGAGCGTGGCGCCAGTCACCGGGTCGCCCGCGGACTTCTCCACCGGATGGCTCTCGCCCGTCAGCATGCTCTCGTCCACCGCCGACCGACCCTCGACGACCTCACCATCGGTCGGGAAGGCCTCGCCCGGCCGGATGCGCAGCAGGTCGCCGACCCGCACCTGCTCCTGCGGGATGTCGACCTCGAGACCCCCCTCCTCGATGCGGCGGGCCATCTTGGGCCGAAGGTCGAGCAGGGCCCGAAGCGCCGCACCACTGCGCCCCTTCGCCCGCGCCTCGAGCAGCTTGCCGAGCTTGATCAGCGTCAGGATGACCGCCGCGGTCTCGAAGTAGACGTGCTCTCCGAGCGCCGTGCTGCCCGAGGCCAGCGCGAGGGTGACGGGGACCGACCAGGCGTAGGCCACCGAAGAGCCGAGGGAGACCAGCACGTCCATGTTGGCCGTCCGATTCCGGAGCGCCTTGAAGGCGCCCACGTAGTAGTCCCACCCCGTGTAGAACTGGACCGGCGTCGCGAGGGCCCACATGGCCAGATTCGCCCAGGCGGCGTGGGCCCAGGCGCCCAGCAGCCCGAAGTCGCGGGCCATGCTGAACGCGAAGAGCGGGATCGTGAAGGCGAGCCCCACGATGAACGCACGCCGCTGTCTCTCGATCTCGCGGGCCCGGGCGCGCGCCTCCGGATCGTCGTCGGCATCGGTCGTCCCCGGGCCCGTTGCGTCGTCGACCACGCCGAACCCGGCACGCTCGATCTCGCGGACGAGATCGGACCGCTCCGCAGTGCCCGCGAGCACCGACACGCGCGCATGTTCGCTCGCGAAGTTGACCGAGGCGTCGGTCACCCCCGGAACACGCCGTCGCAGGGTCCGCTGGATCGTCGCCGCGCAGTTCGCGCAGGTCATCCCGGTCACCGCCAGGTCGAAGTCCCGCGTCGGCGCGTCGTAGCCCGCGTCGCGGATCCGATCGGCGAGGACGTCTTCGGTCACCTCGGCCGACTCGAACGTCACGGTGGCCCGCTCGGAACCGTAGTTCACGGAGGCCTCCGTTACACCGGGTGTCTTCCGCAATGTGCGTTCGACGGTCCCCGCGCAGTTCGCGCAGGTCATCCCGGTGACGGCGAAGGTGAGCTCACGTTCGGGCACGGTGGCCTCGCGGTCGGAAGCGGCGGATCGGACCGGGGTCAGTCCGACGCCGGGAAGCCGATCTCGTCGAGGAGAGCCTCGACCGCCGCCCAATCGGTTTCGCTCTCATCCCAGGCGACGGCTACGGTACGAGAATCGACATCGGCCTTCACGGTGGTGACGCCACCGAGTTCGGCGACCTCGCGCTCGATGGTCTTCACGCAGTGTCCGCAGGAGATGTTCGGGACGGAGACGGTCTTCTCACTCATGGTTCCGCGGGGTGGGGGTGGATTCGATCGGGAGTCCGGGATGTCAACGCCTGCCGGCTTCGAAGACGTCGAGCAGTTCTCCCAGCACGCGCTCGCGCTCGGCGGGATCATCTCCTCGGATCGCCGCCGTGGCACAGTGGCGGAGGTGCCGGTCCAGCAGCAGCGCCGAGACCTTGCCCAGGGCCTTCTGGACGGCGTCGATCTGGTGGACGACCTCGACGCAGTAGGCGCCCTCTTCCACCATGCGCTGGACGCCGCGCACGTGCCCCTCCACGGAGCGGAGACGGGCGACGATCCGCGCGTCCGAGTCCCTGGAGGACGTCGCTGGTGCGGAGGGGAGCGGGTCAGGTATGGCGTCGGGCATGGTACCGGAACGGCTCAGAGGGTTTGGACCCGCAAGATAACGCACCCCCCCCGGGGGGGGAGGGGCTCAGTCATCCCCCGCGCCAGAGCCCTCCGCCGGAGGCATCGTCATCCAGCTCCTCGGATCCACACTGGTCGTCCCGACTCGCACGACCCAATGAAGGTGCGGTCCGGTCACGCGACCGGTAGCACCCACACGGCCGATCGGCGTCCCGGCTGCGACCGTGTCCCCCTCTGCGACCAACGCTTCCGAGAGGTGGAAGTAGCCGCTCAGGAGTCCGCCGCCGTGGTTCAGGTAGACGATGTTGCCGGCCAGCAGGAACGAGTCGACGAGTGCGACCACCCCTCGAGAAGGAGCCACCACCACGTCGCCGGGGTCGCCGTCGAGATCGAGGCCCAGATGCCGACTCGACACCTCGTCGTTGAAGATCCGGCCATTGCCGAACCCGCTCGTGACCCGGTCCTCTCGCGGCATGACCCGCTCGTCCGTCCACAGTCGGGGGGTCGCGTGTGCCTGGCGCGCGACGGCGGCGGCCTTGGCCTGATCCTCGGCCAGTCGCGCCGCGTCGGCGTCGTTGAGACGTCCGCCCAGGCGGGGCGCGACGCTCAGTCGCTCGTGACGGTACTCGCCGGGCACCACCTCCAGATCGATCGTGATGGGCTCCTCGCCGCCGCCTTCATCCACCGCGACCAGTTGGACCCGCAGCGAGCCTTCGGTGTCGATGGGTGCCGGTCCGAAGGCCTCGTAGACCCCGCTCTCGTCGACGGCGAAACGCAGGACCTCACCCCCGGCCTCACCCCGCACGGCAGCCAGGGGCTGGCCCGGCGACGGCGCCACCCGAACACGAAACAGGTGGCCCTGGACGGGTCGCTCGGGGAAGACCGAGACCGTCGGCGCGTCCGAAACGAGATCCCACGCGGGCCCTTCCGGCGCCGAGGTCGGCGCAATCGATACCCAGGCCCCGACGAGAGCCGCAATCATCGTTCGCATGACCTCGACTCTACCGACTCCCCATCCCACCGCGCCAGCGGAAGCCTGGCCAGTCGCGGGCGCGCCGGAGTACCGTGACCCATGAGCGGAGTGCTTCTTCCTCGGTGCCCGGCCCTCGCGCTGGTCCTCCTGGGCCTCGTCTGGCCGGCGGGGCCCCGGGAGATCGCGGCACAGATCGACGACTCGCCGGCCGATACCGTGGCCGCCGAGTACCTGCGGGGCTTCCAGGCCGCGGCGTGGGAGGGCCTCGCCCAGCGGCTTCACCCCGACGCGCTCGCATACCTGCGGATCGCCATCGACATCCAGGTCGACGCGGACACCACCGGCTGGGCCCTCGCCAACCTCGGGGGCGCCGGCGACCGAGCCGAGTACGAGGCCCGCAGCGACGCCCGGGTGTTCGCCGACGTGATGAGGTGGACCCGGGACAACGCGCAGGGTCTGCTCTCGTCCCTGGTATCCCGGGAGGCCCAGCTCATCGGCCTGGTCATGGAGGGAGAGGACTCGGCTCACGCGGTGTATCGCGTCCGCACGATCGCGTATGGAGCCGAGCCTGCGGTTCAGGTGGCGACGCTCCTCCGAACCCCCCGGGGCTGGAAGGTGCGCGAGGCGGCCGAGCTCCGCACCCTCCACACGGCGCTGCGCGCGGTGCCGGTACCACGCCGTTGACGGTGCGCCCGGCCGTTCCGTCACTGCGGTTCCTGCACGTCCCGCGCATCCTTGCGCTCGACTCCTCCCTCAGGGAACGTGTTATCCCGCCGGCGCGCTCAAACGCGCTCGGTGGCCGGTCGAGACTCTCCAGGGACGCTCGACGCCGCCTGACCTCCCTCCCTGGCCCATCTATGCACATGTTCCCCGCCGACCTCGGGCACAACCAGCTCACGCTGGGTTCCGACGTCTTCCCTCTCGGGGTGGCCAACCTCGCCATGTACGCGGGGCGATACCGATGACGGCCGGCGAGTTCACCCGCACCATGTTCGCCGCGGATCTGCGGCGCGCGCTGGTTCCGGTTTCCGCCGAGGTGTGAGTCGCCATGGCTAGCGT
>JAHHMJ010000311.1 GCA_018678395.1 Gemmatimonadota bacterium
CCTTGTGTTCCGCGTAGACGGCCTCGCGCAGGCGCAGCTTTTCCGCGCGATCGGTGTCGGGGTCGGTGTAGACGGCCTGAAGGTCATCGATCAGCCGGTCCAGGAAGAGGCTGTAGCGTTGCGCGTCGCGCCACCGCGCTTGAGCGCGGAGGCATTTGACCGTGTCGGGCCCGCCGCCGTCCCGCGTGCAGAAGAACTCCACGGCTCCGACCCGGCCGACGAAGGTTGCGAAGCTCTCGTTGAACCGGACCTGCCCGGATACGAAGAGGTGGGCGTGGCTCATCTCGTGGATGAGCGTCTCGATCAGCTCGATGTCGTCGGAGCGCAGGAGCGAGCTCAGGATCGGGTCCGCGAACCATCCCAGCGTGCTGAAGGCCGCGGTCGGGCGCAGCAGCGTGTCGTAGCCTTCGTCGTCGAGCTTCGCCTGTTCGTCGCGCGCATCGTCTTCCGAGAAATAGCCCCGGTAGGGCACACGGCCCACGACGGGGAACCACCAGGTGCGCGGGATCAGCCGATCCGGGTAGGCGGCGGACAGGACGAGGGCGAGCGTGTCGCTCTCCAACTGGGTGAACGTGGTGTAGCTCTTCCCCACATCCAGGCGCAGCTCGTCCTGCGCGAAGATCCGGGCCTCCATCGCGAGCGTGAGCAGGCCCCGGGTGCGCTCATCGGTGGCGGGGTCGATCACGACCTCGGGAAGGGGCCGCCGCGCTGCGAGGATCTTGGCCTGTGCGATCCCCGCCTTGATGACGTAGGTCGGCGAGCACGCGGTGAAGGAGGTGCCGGCCACGAGGGCGGCGAGCAGGACCAGCGCGGCGGACACGAGTCGATTGCGGGGCAGCTTCATGCCCCATGTACCACTCCCCCGCGCCGAGGGTTCGACGCGGGGGATGAGGTGCTTCAATTCCCGATGTTGCGCATCAGCGGGACGCCGCCCTCGGTGGGCACGTAAATCACCGACCCAGCGGGCATCTGTCCGAGCTGTTCGATGTAGAAGAAGGTCAGGTATTCGGGCGTCAGCCCCTCGGAGATGATCTTCTGGGCCTCGGCGATACCCTTCGCCTCTTCGATCTGCTGGTTGGCGCGTTCCTGGATGATCTCGGTCTGGAAGCGCTCGGCCGCGACGTTCTGTTCGCGCTGGAGCTTCTCTTCGATGGCCTCGCGAACACGCGGCGGCGCCTGGACATCGCGCACGAAGACCTCGAGAACCTCGATCCGGTCGCCGGCCTTCGCCTGGATCGCCTCCTGCATCGCGTCGGCGACCTCTCGGCGGTTGGGCGAGAAGATCTCGTTGATCGACTTGGTGGCGACCGCGTCCCGGACGCCGTTGCGGACCGAGTTCAGGACGATGCGGTTCTTGATCTCGTCTTCGCTGCCGATTCGCTGGTAGAGGTCGGGAGCGTTCACGCCGTCGATGCGGTACAGGAGGGATACCTCGAGAGCCACGTTGAGCTGCTCGGAGGTCTGCGCCTCGATGCGCTCCACGCTGCCGTCCGGGGGGAACGACTGCTCGCGAATGCTCATCTTCTCGATCGTCGCGAGGGGGTTCACGACGTGGACCCCCTGAGGCAGCATGACCGGGTCCACGGTGCCGAGGAAGTGCTTCACGCCGACCTCGCCGACGCGGATGAGGGCGAAGGCGTTGAGCGCGACCAGGGCGACGCCGGCGAACATGAAGCCGTAGCCTGCCAGCTTGGACGCACCCGGTCCGGATTTGCCGATGGAGGGCGCGGCGCCGCGCAGAACGGCGCCGACGAGAATGGCGAAGATCGCGAGAAGGAGAAGTCCCATGGTCGGTGCGGGGTGTGGGGGGTGTGTCCTCAAACATACGCACGAAGAGGCCCGCATCATCAGAATCGCCCGATCACGAGCGCCTCGCGGCCGGCCACACCCGGTATCCGCAGTCCGCCTTCCCCCCCGACGGCCTCCGCCCTACCGTGGTGCATGCCCGTCTTCGAATCACTCTACGCCGCCGGTATGGCCGCGGTCCGCCGCCTGTCGCCCACCGTCTCCAGTCGCGACAGCAAGCTCGGTCGGGGTGTGGACGGGCGACGCACGGCTCTGGAGTCGCTGGAGCGGTGGGCCGAGGCGCACCGCGATCCGGCGCGCCCGCTCGCCTGGGTCCACGCTCCGTCCGTCGGGGAGGGCTTGCAGGCGCGGGCCGTCATCGAGTCGGCCCAGACTCGGGCGCCGGATCGGTTTCAGTGGGTGTTCACCCACTTCTCACCCTCGGCCGAGGGGCTCGCGAGCCGGATGCCGGTGGACTGGAGCGGCTATCTTCCCTGGGACGTGGAGTCCGACGTCACGCGTGCTCTCGCGGCGTTGCGACCTTCGGTGGTGGCATTCACCAAGACGGAGGTCTGGCCGGTGCTCAGCCGGACTGCCGCCGCGTGGGGCGTACCCACGGCGCTGTTCGCGGGCACGCTTCCGGCCACGTCGTCCCGGGTGACGTTTCCCGCGCGGCCCGTCCTGCGCCCTTCGATGGAGCGGCTCCAGCTGGTCGCGGCGATCGCCGACGCGGACGCGGATCGATTCATCGCCGCGGGCGTTCGGCCCGAGGTCGTGCGCGTCGTCGGGGACCCGGGCGTGGACTCCGCTGCCCAGCGGGCTGCCGCGGCCGATCCCCAGGCGCCGTTTCTGCGGCCGTTCCAGGATCGGCCGAGGCCGACGCTCGTCGCCGGGTCGACCTGGCCCGCCGACGAAGCGGTTCTCGTGCCGGCCCTCACGGCCGTGCGATCCCGCACCTCCGAACTGCGTCTGATCGTGGCGCCGCACGAGCCCGATCCGGAGCATGTCGAGCCGCTTCTCGGCGCCCTCCGGCGCGAGGGGTGGGACACGGTCACGTTGAGAGAGATCGAGGCGGGTGCCACGCTCGAGGGTGTCGATGCGGTCGTGGTCGACCGGGTGGGCGCCCTGGCGCATCTGTACACCGTCGGCGCGTTCGCATACGTGGGCGGTGGCTTTCACGACGCGGGGTTGCATTCGGTGCTCGAGCCCGCGGCTGCCGGAATCCCCTGCATCTTCGGCCCCCGGCATCGGAATGCGCGAGCCGCGGGCGAGCTACTCGGCGCGGGGGCCGCCGCCGAGGTCGGCGATGCGCGGGATCTCGAAGGCGTGGTCACGGGGTGGCTCGACGATGACATGCAGCGCACGGTCGCGGGCTCGGTCGCGGCGCGCTGGATCGACGCCCACCGCGGCGCGTCGGACCGGACCGCGGATGCGCTGCTGGCGCTGGTGGCCTCGTGAGATCCGCGAGGCCATGGGTGGGGGTGGTCGCGACGTTCCTGGTCGCGGCGGCGGTCTGGCCTGCGGGTGCGGTGGGGCAGCAGGAGACGCCCGTGCCGGCTGCGGCCGACCCCGTGCAGGTCCCGGCCGAACGGGCCGGCCTCGACTTGGCGATCGAGCAGGAGCTACGCGGCATCTTTCAGCGGATCGACGCCCTCGCCGACGTCTCGGTGTCGGTCGACGCGGGTGTGGTACGGCTGGCGGGGACCGTGGCCGAAGCGGGGGCCGAAGATCGGGCGATCGAACTCGCCACCGGATGGGAAGGGGTCCTCTACGTGCAGAGCGACATCGATTGGACCGCCTCGCTGCGCGATCGACTCGAGCCTACGCTGGCCCGGATTCAGGACCTCGCGTTCGAGACCCTCGCCCTGCTGCCGCTTCTCATCGTGGCCCTGCTTCTGGTGGCGGCATTCGGACTCGTCGGCTCAACGCTCGGCCGGTGGGGAGGACCGGCCTTCCTGCGGGTGCGGAATCCGCTCCTGCGCAACATCATCGCGCGCGCCGTTCAGGCGGGCGTGGTTCTCGCGGGAATCGTCGTCGCCCTCGACCTGCTCGACGCCACGGCCCTGGTCGGTGCGGTCGCCGGCACCGCGGGGCTGGCGGGCCTCGCCATCGGCTTCGCCTTCAAGGACATCGTCGAGAACTATCTCGCGGGACTCCTCCTCGCGGTTCGGCAGCCCTTCGAGCAGAACGACCACGTGGTGGTCGAGGGCTACGAAGGCAAGGTGGTACGGCTCACGCCGAGGGAGACCATCCTGATGACGCTCGAGGGCAACCACGTGCGATTGCCCAACGCGCTGGTCTTCCGCAGTCCGATGGTGAACTACACACGCAACCCCAGACGTCGATTCCACTTCGAGATCGGCGTCGGACCGAACGACGACCTGCAGGTCGCGCGGGACCGGGGCGTCGAGGCGCTGGAGGGGATGGACGGCGTGCTCGGTGATCCCGCACCCCAGGCCCTGGTGACGGCCCTCGGGGACTCCTGGGTGACGCTCCGCTTCACGGGATGGGTGGATCAGCGACGCCACGAGTTCGGTCGCGTGCGCAGCGAGGCGATCCGACTGACCAAGAGCGCTCTCGAGCGTGCCGGCGTCACGCTTCCGTCACCGGAATACCTGGTGCGATGGACACGGGACGGAGACGCACCGTCCGGCCCGGCTGTATCCGTAGCCCCCGTCCCCATGGAAGGAGACGTGTCGCTCGACGACGCCGTGGACCGTCAGATCGACGAGGAGCGACGGAGCGGCGACGAGGAGAACCTCCTCGGCACCGCTCCCGCGGACCCCGAGTCCTGAGCGGCGACGCCGGCCCCGCAGTCGAAACGCCGCCCTCTAGATCCGTTGGTGGTCCGGGCGCCAGTTCTGGATGGCCGCCTTGATGCTCTTGCGGTCCTTCAGCTCTCCCGCGAGAACGCGGCCCACGAGCTTGGGAAGTTCGTCGTCCGACGCGAACCGGAGCCCGATGAGTTGATCGGTGGTGATTTCGTCGACGCGACCTCGCAACTGCTCCGGCAACAGACGGGCGAGGCGCAGCTGCTCCTCCAGTCGGATCACCCGGTCCTGCACCCCGAGCGGGAAGAGGCGCGCGTAGAGCGCCGCGACGATCACGCCGAAGGCGAACACGACGGTCGCCAGTGCGCCGAGTGAGAAGTCGGTAATCGCCGTCCACGCGAAGTACAGGGTGGGCAGAACCAGTAAGGCCGTGGCCAGTTGATGGTAGCCCGGCACCATCTTCGCGTGGTGTTCGAAGGACTGCGGTTGCTGGCTCATTTTCTCCCCTCGGTTGGTGGGTCCGTCGCCGGTGCCTCCTGGACGGCGATGTAGGAGAAGTTGAAGCACATCTCCTCCATCGAACCGTATCCGCCGTAGACGGTGTCGTCGGTGTCGTTCTCGAACGTGCAGCGTACGCCCAGGCGCGTACCTTCGAGGGCCTCGCGGTCGATCAGCTTCGGCGCGGTGAAGGTGAAGTCGCGCTGCCAGCCGAGGTCCCATCGCGGAACCGAGAGCAGCGTCTCGACGCGGCCGGTGTCGTGGGTGAGCGTGATCTCGCCCGAGTGCCCGAACGAGTGCATGTGCAGATTCGCCGAGTGGATCTCCAGCGCCTGGATCCGATCCTGGGGGACCTGGGTCAGATAGGCGATGTAGCCGACCAGATTGCCGAGATCATCCGCCATCTCGAAGGTCTGCTTCGTGCCCGACGGGATCACCATGGTCCCCGATCGCTTCGAGGCGAGCCAATCCCCGCGGGTCTGCGCGAGGTGGAACGCCGGACGTTCGACGGTCTCGGCGACCATGAAATCGAGGCGGGTGTCGACGTCCTTCTCGCCCGGTGCGGTCGACGAGTAGTAGTGCATCTGAACCACCAGCCCGGTTCCCGGCTCGACCCGGATCCCGGTCCCCTCCGGAAAGACGTGGCCGTCCATCCCCGGCGCCCAGTGGGCGAGCCAGAAGTTCGAGCGATCGAGCTCACGGACCCCGTCCGGATACCGCTCTTCGTACGCGGCCCGGACCGCGCGGTCGCCGAGGCGATCCGGCAACGCTCCCCCGAAGCAGCGGTAGCCGGCTCCGTCCTCCTCGGCGTCCAGCTCCCGGAAGCGGTCGACCATCGCCGGGTCGACCGCGTGAACGACGACGTGGTGGGCGACGTTGCGGTTGCCCGGGACGGCCCGGAAGCCGGTCACGTAACCCGACTCGTCGGCGCTCCAGTCCACGATGAAGCAACGGTATTCGTCCGAGGCCGACTGATCGGGCAGGTATCCGTCGTCGGGCAGCACGTCCAGGGACAGGTCCGGAGCGAACGCCGCGTGGTGCATCATCGGGGGCGCCGGGTCCGGGCGCGGGTCGCCCTTCGGGAAGTCCGCTGCCGCCCAATCCCGTACGACGGCGAGGGTGGCCTCGTCCAGCGAGAGGTCACCGACGTAGTCCTGGTGCCCCGGCTCGGCCAGCCACGGAGGCATCTGCTGATTGCTCACCGCCCGCGCGATGCGAGCCGAGCGCTCGTAGGCCGACTCGGCGTCCTCCATCGACCAGGCGATCCCGTCGTCGCTGTGACAGCGGACGCAATTCTCGACGAGGATGGGCCGGATGTCGGCGTAGTAATCCTGACTCGCCGCCGGTGCGGAGCCGGCGACGAGACAGGTGACGGCGATGAGCGCCGCGCGGGCGGGGAGGGGTCGCATGAATTGCTTCGGGCTGGAGTAGTGGAGGGAACCGGCCGAAAACCTACCTGTGAAGGGCCCGTACGCGCCATCGCTGCGATGTCTTGACGGTCGACGACGTCGACGCGAGCCTGCGGCGGTCCTTCAACCTGCTCCCGGAGCCCACGTATGTCAGCCGGTGTCCCCGAAATCCACGTTCTCGATCTCAAGGCCCGCCTCGACGAGGGCGACGCACCGGTGATGGTCGATGTTCGCGAGGCTTTCGAGCGCGCGATCGCCGATCTCCCCGAGTGGGGCCAGCGGCACATGCCGATGGCCGCAGTGCCGCAGCGGTTTCACGAGCTGCCCCGCGACGCCGACATCGTGGTCTACTGCCGCTCGGGTGCGCGCAGCGCATCGGTGGTGCAGTTCCTCCAGGCGCAGGGCTTCGAGGGTGCCGTCAACCTCGCCGGCGGCGTGCTGGCGTGGCAGGAGGACGTGGACCCTACACTGACCCGCTACTGACCCGAGGCCACCATGACGAACCCCGTACATCATCGCCGCATCCGAGCGGCCGTTCGGTTCGGGGTTCTCCTCGTCACGGGGCTGGCCGGTGCCGTTGCGCCGGCCGGGGGGGTCGAGGCCCAGGATCTCGAACCCCGACCGCGCGCGATCCGGGGGCTCTACGTGAACGCCTGGGCCGCCGGGTCCCGGGCCCGCCTCGATACGCTCCTCGCCGTGGCCAGGGCGACCGAGGTCAACGCGCTCGTCATCGACATCAAGGACGCGTCGGGGTACGTCAGCCACGCCTCGCAGGTCGAGTCCGTGCGTGCGGCCGGCGCGACCGGCCAGATCCGCATTCGCGATCTCGCGGCGGTCGTCGACCGGATTCGCGCAGCGGGGCTCTATCCGATCGCGCGCATCGTGGTCGCCAAGGATCCGATCCTCACGGCGGCCCGGCCGGATTGGGCCATTCGGGATTCGGCGGGTGGTGTCTGGGCCGACGCCAGGGGCAACCGTTGGTTGAATCTCTGGCAGGACGGCGTTCGCGAGTACCACACGGACCTCGCCGAAGAAGTGGTCCGGGCCGGATTCTCGGAGATCCAGTGGGACTACATCCGATTCCCGGACGCACCGGCCGAGACGCGGGCGAGCGCTCGCTTCCCGGGCGCCCAGGGGCGGCAGGTCGAGGCGGTGGAGCGGTTCCTCGCCGAGGCGCGTCGCGATCTCGCGCCCACCGGCGCGCGCATGACGGCCGACGTCTTCGGAATCACCACGTCGGCTCGTCACGACGTCGGCGTGGGTCAGGTGTGGGAGTCCTTCATCGCTCACGTCGACGACGCCCTTCCCATGATCTATCCCAGCCATTTCCGTCCGGGCAGCCACCGCGTGTCCAGGCCGGCGGACCGACCCTACGAGATCGTCAGGGCCGCGCTCGAAGCCGCGGTGGAGCGGAATCGCGCGATTGCGGGGGCCGGCGGGATCGTGCCCTGGTTGCAGGACTTCTCCTGGGGTCGGGGCACCGTGCCGTACGGGGCCGCCGAGGTGCGTGCGCAGATTCAGGCGGCGTACGACGCCGGGGTGAACGGCTGGATTCTCTGGAACTCGGGCAGCAAGTACACGATCGACGCGCTCGAGCCCGCCGGGGGGTGGGTCGAGGAGCCCGGGATCCGGATCGGGGGCGAGGTCGTGCCGGTCTCGCAGCGGGGCGAGTGGCTGAGCGAGCCTACGCGGGGCGCTCCCCCGCAGAACACCGCCCGACGACCCGCGCGATCCGCGCCTTCCGGGTCTTCTCCGTCCGGGCCAGCTTGATCTCGTAGAGCGCGCGCTTCCGGACGCTCGCGGGAGCCTCGTTCCACGCAGCGCGAGTGGGACCGGTGTGCCCGAGTGCCGCATCGAGGTCCGCCGGCACTACGAGCGCTTCGACGTCGTCGAGGAAGGACCACGACCCGTCGACCCTCGCCGCTTCGATGAGGGCGCGACCGGCCGGAGTCATGAGGCCATCCGCCTCCAGCTCCTCGACGTAGCCCTTGTTCAGCGCACTCCATGGGCTGCCGGCCTTGCGCCGGGTGACGTATACCGAAGTCCGATCGTCGTCCACGCGGCGGGTGCGGCTGTCGACCCATCCGAAGCACAGCGCTTCCTTCACGATGTGGCCCCACGGCAGGTAGCGGTCGGGGCGGTGCTTCTTCCACGTGACCAGCCAGACTCCCTGCTCCGTCTCGTGGTTCTGCTCGAGCCACCGTCGCCATTCCGCACGGCTGCGGACTTCGATCCGGGGAGCGTCGTCGATGGACACCGGACCCTCGGTCAGGCCGCGCTTCGAGGCACGCCGGCGAACTGCAGTTCGTAGAGGCGGGCGTAGAGGCCCTCCGCGGCGAGCAGTTCGTCGTGTGTGCCCTGCTCGGCGACCTCTCCGTGATGCAGCACGAGAATCCGGTCGGCGTGCACCACCGTGGACAGGCGATGGGCGATGACCAGCGAGGTGCGGTCGGCGAGGAGCGTGTCGGTCGCCTCTTCGATGCGCGCCTCGATCTCGGAATCCACGGACGACGTAGCCTCGTCGAGTACGAGGATGGGCGGATCGAAGGCGAGCGCGCGTGCGAACGACACCAGTTGACGCTCCCCGACGGAGAGGGACGCTCCGCGCTCCCCCAGCGGCTGGGCGTACCCCTTGTCGAGTCGCTCGATGAAGGGCTCGGCCCCGATGCGGCGAGCCGCCGCCCGCACGCGGTCCTCAGAGATCCAGTCGGCCCCGAGATCGAGGTTGTAGGCGACGTCCCGGCTGAAGAGAAAGACGTCCTGAAGCACCAGTCCGATGCGCTCGCGGAGGTCCCGTACGGCGATCTGGCCAATGGGTACGCCGTCGAGCAGCACCTCGCCCTTCTGAACGTCGTAGAAGCGCATCAGGAGGTTGATGAGCGTCGACTTTCCGGCACCCGTGTGACCCACGATGGCGATCTTCTCACCCGGCGCAGCGCGGAAGCTGACGTTCCGGAGCACCCAGTCCCACTCGCCCTTCTCGTCGTGGTCGTAGGCGAACCACACGTCGCGGAACTCGATCTCGCCCCGGACCGTCTCGGGCAGCGCGCGCGGATCAGCGGCTTCGATCACTCCCGCAGGCTCGTCGAGCAGCTTGAAGATCCGCTCCGACGAGGCCATCGCCCCCTGCAGCAGATTGTACTTCTCGGACAGGTCCTGGATCGGGCGGAAGAAGCGCCGTGCGTACTGGAGGAAGGCCGCGACGACGCCGACGGTGACGGCTCCGTCGAGGATGCGGGCGCCCCCGTACCAGAGGGTGAGGGCCAGGGCGATCGACGTGAAGACCTCGATGACCGGGAAGAAGAGCGCGTAGTAGGTGATCGAGCGCAGGTGGGCCTCGAGGTAATCGGCCTCGACCTCGCCGTGCCGCTGCTGGTCGGCCTTCTCGCGGCTGAAGAGATGGACGACGCGGATACCCGTGAAGCGCTCGTGCAGGAAGGCGTTGATGCGAGCGAGACGGACCCGGATGTCCCGGTACGCCTGCCGGATCCGTGAGCGGAAGAGAAAGACGGCGACCCACACGAAGGGCAGCACCGTGAACGTCACGAGCGCGAGTCGCCAGTCCATGCGCAGCATGGCGGCGAGGATGAAGAGCAGCGTGAAGACGTCCCCGAAGACCGAGACCAGCCCGGACGCGAACAGTTCGTTCAGGGTCTGGATGTCCGAGGTGATCCGCGTCATCAGTCGACCGGTCGGCGTGCGGTCGAAGGTGCGCTGATCGAGCTCCTGGAACTTGGCGAAGACCTCCTTGCGGAGATCGTACATCACACTCTGCCCGAGCCACGTGGTCAGCAGGCCCTGTCCGTATTGCAGCAGGAATCCCAGCCCGATCGCGACGGCGTAGCCTGCGGCGAGGGTGCCCAGAAAGCCGACGTCGCCCCGAGGAATCGCCTCGTCGAGCGCCTGCTGGGTGAGCCACGGGCCGACCACCTCGACGGCCGACGCCGCGGCCAGCAGCGCCACCGCGCCGGCCACGTGCCAGCCGTAGGGGCGCAGGTAGCGCAACAGACGCCGCATGAGGCGGGCGTCGTACGCTTTGCCGAGCGCCTCTTCTTCGTGGAAGGAGGAAGCATTCACGGCGAGAAGGTAACGCAGGCCTGCGGTTGGGTCAGGCCGGCCGGAGCGGTTCCGGGAGCTCGTCGAGCCAGCCTGCGTCGAGGACCGCCCACAGTCCCACCGCGATCGCCTCGGCCGCGTCGTGACGCAACCCCGTTGGACGGGAGGCTCCGGACCACTCGATCACCCGTCGCGCGAGCGTGTCCGCCTGCTGCTTGGCGTCCGTTCCGGTGCGCCGATCACGGGACCGAAGCAGGCGTTCCCTCCACACGCGGGCGTCCACGGCGCGGAAGGCGAGGCCCCGTCGCTCGGCCTCGCGCTGCCAGGGCTCGGCGAAGCCTCCGCCACCCCCCTCGACGACGACACGCGCCAGGCCCGGGATCCGCTTCATGATTCCGTGCACGCCCCGCTTGAGACGGCTGCGGGATCCGAAGTTCGTCGAGCGGTACTCCCGGAGACGACCGTCCTCTCCGAAGACGGCGATCCCGGCGCGCAGGCCGGCGTCGACCGCGAGGAGGCGCGGCGGGTGTGCGGTGTCCATGGCGGACGGTCCCGGGCCGGTGGCTCCGGGTCAAGAGGGTGGGGACGGGAGCCAGGGCAGCTCGAGGCGGGATCGAGGGTCCGCCGCGCCGGGAACCGCCCGAT
>JAHHMJ010000342.1 GCA_018678395.1 Gemmatimonadota bacterium
CCCGTGGGGACGCGTTCGCCGCCATCGCATCGGCGAAGCTGACGAACGAGGAGAACTACCTGATCCAGAAGTTCTCCCGGGCCGTCATGGGCACGAACAACGTGGATCACTGTGCGCGCCTGTGTCATTCGCCATCGGTGGCGGGACTGGTGCAGAGCTTAGGCAGCGGGGCGATGACCAGCTCGTCGAAGGACCTGGGCGACGCGCGCTGCATCTTCGCCATCGGGACCAACACGACCGCCGCGCATCCCATCATCGGCCTGCAGGTCATGCGGTCGATCCGCGCGGGCGGCAAGCTGATCGTCGCCAACCCCCGTGAGATAGAACTTGCCCGCTACGCCGATCTCCACATCCAGAACCGGGCGGGAAGCGACGTGGCGCTGCTCATGGGCATGATGCGCGTCATCGTGGACGAAGAGCTGCACGACCCGGAGTTCATCGAGGCACGGTGCGAGAACTTCGAGGCGTTCCGGGACTCGCTCGCCGAGTACGACGAGGCAACCGTCGAGGAGAAGACCGGCGTGCCGTTCGCCGAGATCGCCGAGGCGGCGCGCATGTACGCCCAGAACTCGCCGGCGGCCCTTCTCTACGCCATGGGGATCACCCAGCACACGCACGGAACGGACAACGTGCTCGCGACGAGCAACCTCGCCCTGCTGACCGGCAACGTGGGAGTGCCTTCGGGCGGAGTGAATCCGCTGCGCGGCCAGAGCAACGTGCAGGGAGCGTGCGACATGGGAGCGCTCCCCAACGTCTACCCCGGTTACCAGAAGGTCGACGTTCCAGAGGTGAAGGCCAAGTTCGAGGAGGCATGGGGCGTAGAGCTCGACGACGCTCCCGGCCTCACCCACCTCGAGATCCTTGCCGGCGTCACGGCCGGACCGATCCGGGCCATCTACCTGGTCGGAGAGAATCCCGCCCTGAGCGAAGCGGACGCGACGCACGCACGCGAAGCGATGGAGAAGGTGGACTTCCTGGTCGTGCAGGACATCTTCCTGACCGAGTCGGCGGAGTATGCGGACGTGGTCCTGCCCGCGGCGAGCTTCGCCGAGAAGGACGGGACGTTCACCAACACGGAGCGCCGCGTGCAGCGGGTGCGGAAGGCGATTCCGCCGGTGGGCGATTCCAGGGACGACGCGTGGATCACCTGCGCGATCGCCCGGCGCATGGGGGCTCCCGGATTCGACTTCGAGAGCGCGGACGAGGTGATGGGCGAGATCGCCTCCCTCACGCCGAGCTACGGCGGGATCACGCACGACCGGATCGAGCAGGTCGGCCTGCAGTGGCCCTGCCCGGACGCCTCGCATCCGGGTACCCGGTATCTCCACGCCGAGACGTTTCCCCGCCCGAGCGGACGGGGTCGTTTCTTCCCCCTGGAATACCGCCCGCCCGACGAGGAGCCCGACGCCGAGTACCCACTGGTGCTCACGACCGAGCGTAGCCTCTACCACTATCACACGTCGACGATGACGCGCCGAGTGCCGGGACTCGAGACGCTACGCCCCGAAGAGCTGGTCGAGATCCACCCGCGCGATGCGGTGGCGCTCACGATCGCCAGCGGCGACCGGGTGCGGGTGACGTCGAGGCGGGGCGAGGTGGAGGCGCGCGCCCTGGTGACGGAGGTATCTCCGCCGGGCACCATCAGTATGACGTTTCACTTCCACGAGGCGCCGACGAACGTGCTCACCAACGCGGCCTACGATCCGGTGGCGAAGATCCCCGAGACCAAGGTCTGCGCCGTGCGAGTGGAGCGGGCCTAGCTCTCCTCCTCCTGCAGGCGCTTCACCGCCGGGCAGTCGGCGGGCCGCATTGGAGTCCCGTCCCTGACTGACTCGATGAGCGCTTCGGAGTGCTCTACCTCCTCCGCGGATCGGGGCCTGCACATGATCCCCTCGGCGCCGTGCACCAGGGCCTCGTAGCAGGCATCGCACCCCTCTTCCGAACGGGGAGCGAAGAAGACGACCCGGTGGTCCCCGACCGGGAGACGCTCCGTGAACAGAAACTGCAGTCCGCCCGCCTGGTAATCAGCGACGATCACATCGGGGTCGGCGTCGTAGATCCAGTACGCGTCCTTGTCTGGATCGGTGGAGACGCCGATGACCTGGATCGCCGGATCCTCCCGCAGCTTGTCGGCGATGGCGTGGCCCAGATCCCGTTCGGGAACCAGGACGAAGGTGCGGACGGGATCATGTTGTTCGACGGTCATGCGAGACCTCCTGTCGAATTGTCGTCCCGGTCGCGGAGGCGCGCAAGGTTGATTGTGAGTCAGCAAGAATTTCAGCGCGCGGGTCTGAGGTAAGAAACCGGGCGGCCCGACGAGCGGGCCGCCCGGTGAAGCGCGGTATCAATCGGACGGATCTAAAGAAGTCCGAGGAATTCGCAGACGTCCCGGGGCAGGAGCACGGCATCCACCACATGGACGACCCCGTTCTTCGCCGCGATGTCAAACGTCGCACCAGCAACGTCGGTCACGATGTTGGCACTGGTCTCGCACGAGGTGTCGAGCGTTGCGCCGTCGGGAAAGACACGGTCACCCGTGAGTGTAGTCAGCTGCCGGGCGCGAAGGACGCTGTTCGAGTAGCGCCGGCCGTTGACGACGTGATACAGCACCGTGGTGACCACGAAGTCGGGGCAGCCCGTCGCCTCAGGACACGCGTTGTCGGCTTGCTCCTCGGGTGTATCGCCGGGTATCTCGAGAGCATTGAATAGGTCCCCGAAGGCCGCGTCCGTCGGAGCGAATACGGTGTAGGGCTTGTTGCCGGAGAGAGCACCCGCCAGGCCCGACCGTACCACTACGGTTTGCAAAGCGTCGAACTCCCCGTCGTCTGCGGTCACGATATCGACGATCGTCGGCAGCGACGGCTGTGGCAGGCCCTTCTTCACGAACTGTGCGTCCTCTTGCGCCGGATCGACGGGATTCTCATCGCACGCGGCGGTGCTGAATGCGACCGCTCCGACCAGCGCGAGCGCCTTGAGTGCGTTTTTCATATCAACTCTCCTGTGTGTCGTGGGACCACCATCTCAGTGATGTCCGCCGACACGGTAAGAGAGCGCCCAATAAATGTCAAGGTCTTGTCTAATACAAATATTTAACAATGCGCTCATGGTCCTCAAACTCAGTCGCTCTCTGCTCGGGTCTCTCGCCGGTGTCACGTTCTCCGCGGTCCTCGGGATGGCGGAGGACCGACCACTGCTCGGCGCCGGTTCGGACGGGGGCGAGGCCGCATCTGCCGAGAATGGGGCGCGGGTGCTGCCAGGAGGCAGGGGCTGATTCCTTGCGGTCAAGCGACGGGCGTCACCCACCATCCTCGAGGTTTACGTATGCTTCCGGGCTGAATCGCGGTGTGCAGTGAGCGGGCTCACTTCTCCACATCGCCCGTCAGATACTCGTCGAACCAGCGGAGCTGCTCCCAGAGCACGTGCTCCACGGTCTCCCTGGCCCGGTAGCCGTGGTCCTCGAAAGGCAGCAGCACTAGCCTTGCGGTACCACCCGACCCGCGCACGGCCTCGAAGAAGACCTTGGACTGGGGCGTGAGCGTTCCCGGGTTGGAATCGTCGCTGCCATGGATCACCAGGACGGGCTCGTCGACCTGGTCGGCGAAGAAGGTCGGCGACAGCTCGATGTACGCGTCGCGGGCCTCGAAGAGCGAGCGTCGTTCCGACTGGAAACCGAACGGCTGCATCGTCTTGTTGTGGGAGCCGCTCCGCGCGATGCCCGCCTGGAAGAGGTCGGTGTGCGCGAGCAGGTTCGCCACCATGAGCCCGCCGTGGCTGTGGCCGATGATCCCGATGCGATCCGGATCCGCCACGCCGATCTCGACGGCCTTGGCGACGGCCGCCTCGGCGTCGGCGACGAGCTGGGGCACGAAGGTGTCGTAGGTGGTCTCCGGGTCTCCGATCATCGGCATCGCCGTATTGTGGAGCACCGCGTATCCCTGGAGGAGGAAGAACAGGTGGGACGCGCCGGAGAGGCGGCTGAAGCGCTGGGTGGAACCGCGGACCTGCCCGGCGGTGGACGGGTCGGAGTACTCGAGGGGGTAGGCGTAGAGCACGGTCGGGAGGCGCGTTCCTTCCTCGTAGCCGGGAGGAAGCTGCAGCTCGTAGCTCAACGGCACGCCGTCGGCGCGCTCGTAGCGCACGAGACGCTTCTCGATCTCGCGGAGCTCGGG
>JAHHMJ010000319.1 GCA_018678395.1 Gemmatimonadota bacterium
CCCCTGATTCCATCGGTCATCGAATGCTTCACGCACTGCGCCGTCTTCCGCTTCTCGCCCTGACCCTCGTCGCCGTCACGGCCTGTGACGACGACCCGACTCCGACCACGGTGATCGGCGGATTGCCCGACGCACTGGCGCCGCTTGCCGTGACCACGGCCAAGAACACGCCGGTCGAGAGGTTCGTCTCGGTGTCGAACACCGGGGGCCGCACGTTCACCGCCTCGGTCCTGAGTGGTCCGCAGAACGGGTCGATCGAAGTGACGGCGGTCGCGACCGGAGTCAACGTGCGCTACACGCCGAACACCGGGTTCGCGGGAACGGACCAGCTGACCTACCGCGTCGACGACGGCGTGACGTCGGTCGACGGTGTCGTGAACATCACGGTGACCAATGCGATCCCGACCGCCGAGACGGTGTTCCTGCGTCGGCCGGCCCTGTCGCCGGTCACCGTGCAGGTGTCGGGCACCGACCCGGACGGCGACCCCCTCAGCTTCGAGGTGGTGGACGCTCCTGCGAACGGTTCGCTGTCGGCCTTCGCTGCCGGATCGCCCGCGGCCGGTCCGCAGGCGACGTCGAATCCCTCCTTCGGGCAGGTGACCTACACCCCGGACGAGGGCTTCCTGGGAGACGAGTCGTTCACGTACCGCGTCAACGACGGCACTGACGTCAGTCCGGCGGCGACCGTCTTCCTGACGGCCAACCGCCTCCCCCAGGCAATGATCGAGGGCGGGGCGTCTTTCGGGGTTGCGCGCAACACGCCGACGCTGGTCTCGGTCGCGCTCTCCGACATCGACGGGGACGACGTCGCGGTATCGCTCGTGACCGGCCCGGGCAACGGTACGCTCGGTGCCCTCGAGACGACCGCCGCCGGTGTCGACGTTCTCTTCACGCCGACCCCGGGCTTCGCGGGCGACGACAGCTTCACGCTGCTGCTCGACGACGGGCTCGACCAGGTCGAGTTCGTGGTGTCGCTGAGCGTCATCAACACGGCGCCCGTGGCCTTCAACGTCACGGTGGCGGGTGTCGTGGGGAATGCGGTCGTGGTGGATCTCACGGGGTCGGATCCCGATGGCGATCCGCTGACCTTCGAGATCGTCTCGGGCCCGGCGATCGGCTCGCTGGGCACCCTGACGTCCACCGGTCCGAACACGGCTCAGGTCGTCTATACGCCCGGCGCGGCGCCGGCGGGTGATCAGAGCTTCACCTTCCGCGTCGGCGACGGCGGCACCTTCAGTCAGCCCGCGACGGCCACCGTCGCGCTGTCGTCGGGTGCGCCCATCGCGCGGACCCAGTCCGTGACTGTCGACGAGGACAGCTCGGTCGACATCATCCTGCGCGGAATCGATCAGCAGGGGGACCAGCTCACCTTCTCGGTCGTGACGCCGCCGGCCCACGGATCGCTCGGGGCCATCACGTCCCTCGGTCTGTACACGGCCCAGGTGACCTACACGCCGACCGTGAACTTCAACGGCGCCGACTTCTTCACCTTCAGCGTCTCCGACGGCTCGCTGTCGTCGAACGTGGCTCAGGTCAGCATCACCGTCGTTCCGGACCCGGACGACCCGCCGATCGTGGTGGGAAGCCCGGTGGAGACCTTCACGACGCACACCAACGTGCCGCTTCAGGTCGCGGCGGCGCGCTCGGCCGACCCTGCCGTGTTCGTCACGGGTGACCTGCTGTCGAACTTCATCGATCTCGACTTCGACGGGTTGACCGCGTCGCTCGTCCCGGCGTCGGTGACCGCCGGTGCCTCGGTGACCGTGAATCCGGACGGGACGTTCATCTACGCTCCGCCGGCGGGACGCACCGCGGACGACACGTTCGACTACACGGTGACCGATGGGATGACCCCGGTGACGCGGACGGTGACGGTGCAGTTCACCGGGACCGCGTGGTTCGTCGACGACACCTTCGGCGGTGCGTCGGACGGCACCCCGGCGGCTCCGTTCGTGAGTCTCGCGGCGGCCGCGGCCGGGTCCGGTCCGAACGACATCGTCTTCGTGTACGCCGGCAACTCGGGCGTCACCCCGCTTCCGGGTGGCTTCGCGTTCCAGGCCGCCCAGCAGCTGGTGGGTGAGCCGGCCGGGCTGACCACGGGACTCGGCCCGGTCGTAGCCGCCTCTGCCGCGGCGCGCCCGGTTCTGACGAACGCCGGCGGAGCCGGTGTCACCCTCGCCGACGGCGCGGTCCTCAGCGGCATCGACGTCGACGCGACCAGCGGTGCGGGCCTGGCGGCCACCGGTGTGGCGGGCGCCACCGTCAGCTCGGTCACGATCACGAATGCCGGCGGAGCCGGAATCGACCTCGATGCCCCGACGGGCACGTGGGCGTTCAACTCGGTCACGGTGAGCGGCTCTGCCGCGGGCGCGCTCGACATCGATGGCGGGTCCGCCATGATCACGGGTGATCCGTCACTCACGTCGGCTGCCGGACGCTCGGTCGAGATCTCTGCGGTCACAGGGGGTTCCGTGACGTTGAGCGGGCCGATCGCCGATACCGGGCTCGGGATCCAGATCGACAACAACACCGGGGGCGTCTTCACGCTCTCGGGCGCCTCGAAGGTGGTGAACACCGGGGCCAGCCCAGCGGTGACGCTCTCGAACAACACCGGCGCCACCGTCGCCTTCACGGGTGGTGGCCTGGACATCGACGTCACCTCGGCGGCCGGCTTCTCGGCGACGGGTGGCGGGACGGTCACGGTCGAGGGCGCGGCCAACAGCGTGACGGCGACCACCGGTACCCCCATCACGGTTCAGAGCACGACCATCGGGGCCGGCGGAGCCACCTTCGAAAGCGTCGCAGCGGACGGGGCCGCGAACGGAATCGTGGTGGACGCCACCGGTGCCGGTCCGTTCTCGATCACGGGCGTCGGCACGACGGACGGATCCGGCGGAACGATCACGAACACGACCGGCGATGCCGTGGTGCTGAACGCCACGGGGTCGGTCAGTCTGGCCAACATGGTGCTGGGTGACCCGACGGCGGTCCTCGGCCAGATTCCCGACGCCACGAACTTCGTGGGCGGTGCCGGGATCATGGCGACCGACGTCAGCGGTACGCCGGGGCTGGCGCTGAGCAACGTCCTGGTGTCGCGGACGGCCTCGCACGGGATCGACGGGACCCGGGTCACCGGGCTGTCGGTGACGGGCTCCGACTTCCTGAACAACGGGGACGGCGCCGGCGACGATGCCATGCGCTTCGGGACCCTGGGGGTCGCGGACGGTTTGTTCGGCACCGTGACCATCGCGAACACCGTGCTCGACGGCTTCGTCGGGAACGGCCTTCTGGTCGAAAACGAGACCGGGGCGCTGTCCATGACCGTGTCCGCCCTGACCGCCTCGAACAACCAGGCGGGTGTGGCGACGGGCATCGGGGCCGACGGGATCCGCCTGAACCCGGGCGGGACCGCGACCCTGGTGGTCGATGTGAGCGGCGCCTCGACCTTCAGCACGATCCGGGGGAGCGGGATCTTCGCCAATCCGCAGGCGGGGTCGACGTTGGACCTCACCGTGAACGGGAACACCTTCGACGACACGGACACCGGTGCAGGTGCCGCCACCGTCATCCCGCAGGACCTGGCCGTTGCGCGGGTCCGCATGACCAACAACACCGTGCTGGACGCCTTCGGGTTCGGACTCTATCTCGAGTCCGCCGGCAGCTCGGATCTGGACGGTCGGGTCGATGCCAACACGATCGGGGACGGTACCTTCGGTTCGGGCACCGGGTCGAACGGCATCGCGGTGATTCACGCGTCCACGGGCACCAGTCGCTTCCTGGTCGAGAACAACGTTCTGACCAGCCATGGAGGCTCCGGGATCTTCGCCTACAACGAGGAGACCGGAGTTGCAGCCGACATCGACAGTCACGCTACGGTGCGAAACAACTCGGTGAGTGCGCCCGAGTCGATCGCGACCCCGGGAATCGAGATGCTGACCTTCTTCGACGTGACCCTCTGTGCGGACGTCACGGGCAACACCAGCGCGGGCTCCGCGGGTGCGTCGGGAATCGAGGTCCAGCAGAACGGCGCCTCGGTCTTCCAGGTTCTGGGGCTGGGCGCTCTGGCGGTCGACGTCTACCTCGCGGGGGCCAACACCTCCACTGCGGCCTCGACCGGTGGCACCTACGTGGACGCCCCGGCGGCCTGCCTGGCCCCGACACCGCCGTCGGTGCCCTGACCCGAGAGAGCCATCACCGGTTCGTCGAGGTCGTCCCCGTCCATCGGACGCGGGGCGACCTCGTCGCATCCGGGTGAGCGGTCAGCGGGGGTAGAGGCGGTAGGGATCCGCTAGCGACTCGAACGCCTCCCGGTCCGCCGCCCAGGAACGGTGCAACGCATCGACCCCTTCTCCCGCGTCGACGCCGGCGCGGAGCCGATCGGTGCCGGCGAGACGATCGAAGTGCGCCACGTTCCACTCCCATGCGTCTCCCGCCATCGCACGCGCCTCCACGAGCACCGCGAGGGAGGTCAGCGTGGGGTCGTAGGCACCGGGGTCGACGGCACGGAGCCGGACTCCTTCGAGCTCCCGATCCGCCCACTTGCCGTCCGACGGGTCGCGCGGCACGAAGCGCACCGGCAAGACCTCGACGCCGGGCAGGTTGCGTCGTGTCAGACGCGCGGCGAGCGAGTCCGCGTCGAGCCAGGGTGCACCGACCTGCTGGAACGGGCGGTCCGTACCCCGTCCCACGGAGAGGTTCGTGCCCTCGAACAGGCAGGTCCCCGGGTAGTGCAGGGCACTGGCCACCGAGGGCATGTTCGGCGACGGGGGAATCCACTCGAGACCGGTGGCCTCGTGTCCCGCGCCCGGATCCCACCCCTCGACCGGGACGACGGAGAGGTCGACCTCGACGCCGAAGGCACCGCGGAACAGCCGTGCCAGCTCACCGGCGGTCATCCCGTGGCGCATCGGGACCGGGTGCAGCCCCACGAAGGTCGCGAACGCGGGATCGAGGACGTTTCCCTGCACGGCCAGCCCGATCGGGTTGGGTCGATCCAGCACCTCGAAGGGAATCCCCGCGTCTCCGGCGGCCTCCATCGCGAGACTCATGGTGTAGACGTAGGTGTAGTAGCGGGCGCCCACGTCCTGCATGTCGAATACGAGCACGTCGATCGCATCGAGGTCGGCGGCGCTGGGGGCGC
>JAHHMJ010000329.1 GCA_018678395.1 Gemmatimonadota bacterium
CCACTGCACCGTCAACTCCTGCCGCCCACCCTCACGCAGGGACAGGATGGTGAGATGTGAAGCGTCCAGCACGGTGGGGCCGCTGTAGCCCCGGTGGGTGAAGAGAAAGCCGCCGTGGGTCGAGAAGCGCGGTCGCGCTCCCGGCGCCTGGACGGTGACCTCCAGCGAGACGCCGGCCAGTTCGGCGTGGGCGTCGGGTCCGGTCAGCGGGGTCAGCGCCGGGTACGGCTCGTGGACGCGGTGCCCCAATGCCTCCATCCAACGCAGGCCGGCCCCGTCGCTTCCGGTCTTCGGCACCGAGAGCCCACCGGTGGCGACGACCACCCGGTCCACCGCGACGGTCTCCCCACCGGAGAGGTGGATACGCCAGCGCGCCCCCGGACCCGGCGGAGGTCGAAGCCCGTCGACGCGCACACCGAACCGCAGCTCCGCACCGGCCTCCGCGGCGGCCGCGACCAGCCGGTCTCGGACGTCGCGCGCTCGGTTCGACACGGGGAAGAGCTTCCCGGTCTCCGGCTCCAGGCGCAGCGCGATACCGAGCTCGTCCTCGAAGAACGCGCGCTGTTCAGCCAGCGGCCACGAGCGCAGGATGCGGCGCAGCGCGCGGGGTGAGGATCCGGTCACGTAGCGCTCCGGCATGGCGACCGAGGGCAGCACGTTGCACCGCCCGCCACCGCTGATGAGGATCTTCCGTCCGCCGTCCGCCGTGGACTCGAACACCGTGACCTCGGCTCCGCCCGCGGCCGCGAACCGGGCCGCCATCAGTCCCCCCGCGCCCGCGCCCACGACCCCCACTCGGGGACGCCGCATTCTGGTCACGTCAGCGGAGCTTCCAGGCGAAGAACCCGAGACCGCCGCCGAAGACCAGGCCCGGCCAACTGGCCACCAGCCATCCCACGCCGGCCCCGAGGGCCGTCAGACCCCACCACGGTATCGGGATCCGGCGAGGCGGTCGGCGCCGGGGGCCGCCGGACCCGGATCCGGAGTGGGAATCGGAGGGGGGTCCGTCCGTCATGATGCGCCTCCCATGAGACCGAGGATGCGGTCCCGGCGCCACGCCATCTCGCCGGGATTCCGTTCGGGGTTCGACGTGAGCGGGTGGGGCAGGATCGCGGCGAGCGTCGCCGCCTGTCGGCGATCCAGGCGCGAGGACCCCACGCCGAAGTAGTGGCGGCTCGCCGCCTCGACGCCGAAGATGCCCGGGCCGAACTCGGCCGTATTGAGATAGAGTTCCAGAATGCGGTCCTTGTCGAGAAAGCGCTCGAGGCGCCGTGCGACGACGAACTCCCCGGCCTTCCGCCGCAGCGTCCGTTCCGGCGTGAAGTAGAGGTTCTTGGCGAGCTGCTGCGTCAGGGTGCTGCGCCCCTTGATCTCGCCACGATCACGGAAAGCCCGGACCACCGCCCGGGCAACCGCCACCCAGTCCATGGGGTGCGCCCAGGAAAACGGCGGTTCACCATCGTAGCCGACCTCCTCCGCCACGGCCTCCCAGTCGACGCCCTGATGGGCACGGAAGCGCTGATCCTCGGCCAGAATCACGGCGCGCGGGATCTCGGGCGACATCCGGGCCAGCGGCACCCAGTCGTATTCGATGCCGAGGTCGGCGCCCTGTTCGGCGGCCTGCTCGATGCGATACTTCATGAAGGATGTGCGCTCCGGGTCCCTCCAGCGCCAGCTCAGCGGCCACGGGAGCAGCAGCCACGCCAGCATCGGCACGCCGATCCCGATCACCAGCCCCCACCGGAGCCCCCGTTTGAACCGTCCCGCCCAGCGTTTCATGCCGGGGAATCTATCGGGATTCGCGCGATCGTGACGGGCTCGCCTGTACTCGGTGATGCGCTCGCGGCGCTCCTCGGGCTCATCGGGCTCACCATCGGGGCGGAGTTGATGGTGCGCGGTGCATCGCGAATCGCCGGGCGCACAGGCATCCCACCACTCGTGATCGGGCTCACCGTGGTGGCCCTCGGCACGTCGGCGCCGGAAATCGCAGTCAGCATCGAGGCCGCGATGATGGGCCGCGAGAGCGTGGCGCTAGGCAACGTGGTGGGCAGCAACATCTTCAACGTGCTCGTCATCCTGGGGCTCGCCGCCCTCGCCGCCCCCCTGGCCGTGGGCAGTCAGCTCGTCCGTCTCGACGTTCCGGTCATGGTGGGCGTCTCGGCGCTGCCGCTGGTCCTAGGATTCGACCGCCTCATCTCGGTGGGCGACGGGATCTTCCTGCTGCTTCTCCTCGCGCTCTACCTGGGGCTTCTGAGTCGCGTCGCCCGCCGCGGCCTGCCCGATCCGATCGCAGTGTCCCCCTTCAAGCCTCCGGAAGGGCTGCCACCGCCCCGCAAGGCCGGCTCGATCGAGGGATCCCTGGCCATCGACTTCGGCCGGGCGGTCGCGGGTCTGGCCCTGCTCATCGTGGGCGCCGACCAGTTCGTGGGCGGAGCGACGGGGATCGCGCGGGCGGCGGGGATCAGTGAACTGGTGATCGGACTCACGCTGGTCGCGGCAGGCACCTCGATGCCGGAGCTGGCGACGTCGGTGCTCGCCACCCTGCGCGGCGAGCGGGACCTGGCGGTGGGCAACGTCGTCGGAAGCAACGTGTTCAACGTGCTCGCGGTGCTGGGTGCCGGGGCGGCGGCCAGTGGCGGCATCGAAGTCCCCGCCGGCGTGCTGCTCTTCGACTTCCCGGTGATGCTCGCCGTCGGGCTGGTCTGCCTGCCCGTGTTCCTGTCCGGCTCGACGATCACGCGCTGGGAAGGCGGGATGCTGGTCTTCTACTACGCCCTGTACGTCGTCTACCTCGGCCTCAACACCACGGAGCACCGGTACCAGGAGGAGTTCGGCGTCGCGGTGCTCGGCGTCGTGCTCCCGCTCACGGTCATCCTGGCGGCGGCGCTGTGGAGCCACGGCGGCGAGCGACGGTCGGCCGAAACCGGTTGACCGGCTTCGTCCCGGCCCCGCTCGCGCTCACCCCTCCAGAGCCCGCGCCTTTCCTTCGGCCTCGTCCACGGTGGTGAGCAGAAGTCCTCCGATGACGAAGAAGATCAGGATCGTCGCCATCCCCACGCGCTGCGACTGGAAGGCCTCGGTCACGATCCCCAGCAGGAGCGGTCCCATGAAGGCGATTGCCTTCCCCGAGAAGGCGAAGAAGCCGTAGAACTCGGTCTCCTTCGCCGCGGGAACGAACCGACCCAGCAGCGAGCGACTCGCCGCCTGATTGGGACCGACGAAGATCCCGACCCAGAGGCCGGCCAGGTACAAGCTCGTCTTGGAGTCCGCACCCACCGCCCAGATGCCTCCGATCATGAGGCCGGCGAGCGTCACGAAGAGCGTGCGCTTGCCCCCGAGGCGGTCGTCGAGGAAGCCCATGGCGAACGCACCGAGGCCCGCCGTGACGTTGAGCGCCAGGCCCCAGTACATGACCTCGGTGAGCGTGAAGCCGAAGGTCTCGGCGGCGAAGATGGGACCGAAGGCGAAGATGGTCACGAGGCCGTCGTTGTAGACCATGCGCGCCACCAGCAGCCGGAAGATCTGCCGATAGCGGCGGATCTCCCCGAAGGTCCGCCGCAGCTGCTCCATCGCCTCGACCACGGTGCGGCCCAGAGGGGGACGCGGCTCGGTGCGGGCCGGCTCCCGGACCCACGCGAACATCGGAATCGCGAGGACCCCGAACCAGATGGCGACGAGAACCGTCGTCGCGCGCACGTGCTGGCCCGACGCGGCGTCCAGTCCGAAGGGCGGTGTCTCCGGCAGGACGAACACGAAGAGCGCGACCGCCATCGCGAGCAGCCCTCCGAGGTATCCGAGCGCCCACCCGAATCCCGAGACCCGACCGATGCGCTCGGGCGGGGCGATCTCGGGCAGGTACGAGTTGTAGAACACGCCGCACAACTCGTAGGCGATGTTGCTCACCACGAAGATGGTGAGCGCCAGCGTGACCTCACCGGGTCCGGGTAGAGCCAGCGCGGCCACCCCCACGACCGTGATTCCCGTGGTGGTGAGCAGGAGTGGACGCCGCAGACCTCCGCGATCGGCCAGCGCCCCGAGCACGGGAGAGAGGAGAGCGACCACGACGGCCGTCACCGTGACACCACGCGACCACAGGGCCGTCCCCGTGATCCCGTCGGGGGCGATCTCCTGGGTGAAGTAGACCGCGTAGATGAAGGTGACGATCAGCGTGGTGTACGCCGAGTTCGCGAAGTCGTAGAGGGCCCACCCCCACACGGCCTTCCGGTCGTCGGGTCTCGAGGTCATCGGCGCACCGGCCTTCGGGCGTGCGGGGATTTGGCGTGCAGTCGACGGCCCCGTATTCTAGGGGTCCATGACCGAGAACCGCATCCAGGGACGGACCGTCCTCGTGACCGGCGCCACCGCCGGCATCGGCGAAGCCTGTGCGCGAGCCTTCGCCGCGCGGGGTGCGCGGGTCGTCATCACCGGCCGTCGCACCGAGCGCCTGGAGGCCCTGGCCGCCGAACTACGCGGTGATGCCGGCGCCGACGTGCGCACCGCCGCCCTCGACGTGCGCGATCGCGCGGCCGTCGACGACCTCCGAGACACGCTCACCGATGAGGGCTTCGTGCCCGACGTCATCGTCAACAACGCCGGCAAGGCGCGAGGTCTGGACCCGACGCACGCGGGGGACCCGGACGATTGGGACGAGATGATCGACACCAACGTCAAGGGGCTCCTCTGGGTGACCCGGGCGTTCCTGCCGGCGATGGTCGAGGCGAACCGCGGTCACGTGGTGAACATCGGCAGTACCGCTGGACGCTGGGTCTACCCGAACGGCAACGTCTACTGCGGGACCAAGTACGCCGTGAAGGCCATCAGCGAGGGCATCAACGTCGACCTCGCGGGCACCCGAGTCCGGGTGTCCAGCGTCGATCCGGGGTTGGTGGAGACGGAGTTCAGCGAGGTCCGCTTCCACGGAGACACGGACCGGGCGGCCGGTGTCTACCAGGGCTACGCGCCGCTTCGAGCGGAGGATGTGGCGGATGCCGTGATCTACGTCGTCAACGCGCCCGAGCACGTCGACATCTTCAATCTGGTCATCATGCCCACCGACCAACGCCACTCCATGATCGTCCACAAGGAGCTGGACTGAGGCGGGTGGGCAGCGCCCCGCCCCGCGCCCCGGCCCCGTAACGAGTGAGCCGCAGCGACAGCCCCGCCTGGCTCATCGTCTTCGCCCTCTGGCTGCTGGTGTTCTCGTCGGCCAGCCAGATCATGATCATCGCGCCGATCCTGCCGCAGATCGGCGACGAATTGGCGATCGGCGACGCGGCCCTCGGCACGTTGGTGTCGGCATACGCCATCATGGTCGGGCTCTTCGCGATCCTCTCGGGGCCCGTGTCCGACAAGATCGGCCGACGGCGCATCCTGCTCCTCGGTACCGGCGTGATGACCGTCGCGCTCACCGCCCACGTGTTCGTGCAGGGGTACGCCTCGTTCCTGGCCGTGCGCCTCTTCGCCGGGGTCGCCGGCGGCATCCTGAGCGGCGCCGCCGTCTCGTACGTGGGCGACTACTTCCCGTACAACCGACGAGGGTGGGCCACGGGCTGGATCATGAGCGGCTCGGCCTTCGGGCAGATCATCGG
>JAHHMJ010000394.1 GCA_018678395.1 Gemmatimonadota bacterium
AGGCGGCCGTGGCGGTGCCCAGCAGGACGAGCACCACCGAACCGATCACGCGTGGGTCACCTACACGGGTCTCGAACAGGAGCGGTTCCAGCCAGCGAGCGGCAGCCAGCGTCGCCGCGAGTCCCACCAGCAGTCCCGCCGCAGTGGAGCCGAGGCCCTGCCGGAGCACGAGGCCCCGGATGCCGGCCACCGATGCTCCGAGGGCGATGCGCACTCCCATCTCCCGACGGCGCCGCTCGACGCGATACGAGAGGACGCCGTAGACCCCGACGACCGAGACGAGGAGGGCGATCGCGGCAGCCATCCCCAGTACCCACGCGCCCATCCGCCAGGGCTGGACCTGAGGGGCCAGCACCGACTCGAGCACGATCGCCTCGACGTAGCCGACCGACGGATCGAGTCCGCTCACCTGCTCGCGAAGCGACTCCAGCGAGTCCTGTCGTCGCGGGCCCAGGTCGACGACGAGCGCCATCCCACCGAACCCCCCGCCCGGCTGGAGCGGCAGGTAGTACTGCATCGAGGGAGGCTCCCGATATCCGGTGCGGTGCACGTCTTCGACCACCCCGACCACCCTCGAACACCGCGATTCGACAGTCCCGACGTGCAGACACTCCCCGATCGCCGACCTGCCGCGCCAGAGTTGATCCGCCATCGCGCGGCTGACGACGACGACCGGGGCATCCGAGTCGACTTCCGAATCGGTGAATCCGCGACCCTCGAGCAGAGCCGTCCCGGTCGCTTCGAAATAATCGCTCGTCACCGCGCTCATCCACGGCCCGCCACCCGGGAGTTCCGGGATCGAATCCCGGCCGGGCACCGCCACACTGAGGCCGAAGTTGTAGAGGAAGGGCAATCCCAGGGTGATTGCGGCCGCCCCCACTTCGGGAATCTCCTGCACCCGGTCGAGGGCCCGCTGGTAGAGGGCCCATTCCTCCCGGGACGGTGACGGGATCGCACCCGGTCGCGCTTCCCGGAGCACGAGAGCGGCGACGCGGTCGGCGTCGACCCCCAGGTCGGTGATCCGCATGGCTCGAAAGCTCTGCAGGAACAGGCCGGCTGCGACCAGGAGCGCGGTCGAAAACGCGACCTGCGACATCACGAGCGCCCACTGTGTCCGCCCGCCGCCGCTTGTGGCACCCCGAGCTCCGGCCCTCAGCCCACTACCCACGTCCCAACGTCCCGCGCGCACCAGCGGGACGAGGCTGACCAGCACCCCCGACGCGAGTGCCACCAGCCCCGTGGCCGCGATCACGCGGAGCGGGAGGGGGGACGCCGCCCACGCGACGTCGGGCAGCAAGACGCCTCGCAGAGCCGAGCCCGCCACCCAGGCGATCGGGAGGCTGATCAGGCCCGCGCCGACAGCGAGCAGGAGGTTCTCGGTCATGAGGAATCGAGCCAGGCGCCCACGCCCGATCCCCAGCGCGAGTCGAACGGCGATCTCGCGCCGACGGCGTGCCAGGCGGGCGAGAAGCAGGTTGACGACGTTCGCGAGTCCCACGAACAGCACGAGGAGGGAAACCCCGAGTAGCAGAGCGGCCACCGCGACCTCCGGAGGGCGAAGGCCGTCGTCTCCGGCATCGATCGCCGTGAGGACGACGGCACCGTCGACGGCCCACTGGAACGACGCCCCAGGGTCGGTGCGGCGATGGGCCGCGTCGGCCTCGGCTCGCACTCGATCCCTGGATTCCACGTCGGGCAGACGTCCCGCCACGAGCCAGTTGCGGAACCCCGCGGCGTCCAGATCCAGCGGCATCCAGACGTCCACACGCTCGAGATGTACGCCCGAAAAGCCCTCGGGCGTGACTCCGATCACCGTGTACGGGTGTCCGTCCAGGTGAAGCTGGGCGCCCAGCGCGGATGTCGGCGTCGAAAAGGCGCGCCGGGCGAGGCCATCCGAGACCACGATCACGTCGGGGCCGTCGTCGTCGAGGAACCACCGACCGACCGCCGGTCGCACCCCCAGCACCTCGGCGAAGTGGGCGTCGACGGGGGACACGCGAAGGGGGCCCACCGACTCGGATGCCACCGCGATTCGTTCCTCGAACCGGTACCGCGTCGCTCCAGCGAAGGCGTCGGCGATCGCCGACGAGGTGGCCCAGGGAATCCAGGGACTGCGTCGATCCGGAGAGTCCCGGCTGCCCTCGAACTCCAGAAAAACCCGCACGAGGGATTCGGGCCGATCCACCCCGACCGGACCCCGGAGGAAGAGCCGCTCCGCAACACCGTACAACGCCGCGTTCGCGCCGATGCCCAGGGCCAGGGTGAACAGAATGAAGCCCGTCGTGCGTCCCTCCCGAAGCAGCGAGCGAAACGCCAACCGAATATCGTGCACCCAACCCGCCATCGCCGCCCCTCCCCTTCCCCCCCGTGAATACTCGCGCCCTCGAACGGCCTTGCGGCGCCGTCTGCGCATCCGGATCACGAACTCGGCCGTGGCCGGATCGATCAGTCTCCGCCACCACCACAGCGTGTCGCGCCACCCCGCTGCTCGCTCGAGGCCGCCACCATCGGTGCTGAATCGCTCGGCCGCGAGCGCCTCGTCGAGCGAGGCCAGGAACTCCCGGCTCCAGTCGTCATGAGGGAGGCACCACTCGAGCAATCGTCGCGGCCACGGCTTCATGACGGTTCGACGCCGTCCCACATGCGATCCATGGCGGCCCGGGCGTCGCGGAGCGCGGCCCGACCCGCTTCGGTGACCTCGAAGATCCGCACGGCCCGACCGCCCCGATCCGGTGGCGCTCCCCTCCTGGAAGCCAGCAGGCCACGGTCTTCGAGCCGGGTCAGCGTGACGAAGACCGTCGCGACCGCAACGTCGCGCCCCGCGACCTCCGCGAGCTCGTCGCGCACGGCCCGCGACACGGCCCGAC
>JAHHMJ010000177.1 GCA_018678395.1 Gemmatimonadota bacterium
GGCCTGGGCATCGCGGTGCCGTTGCTGGAGGTGGAGCAGCCCGCACCGGTCGTCATCGAGAGCCCCCACGCCCCGGGCTCCTGCCCCTCCGCCCACGACCACACCATCTGCACGCAGGTCGGGGCCAACCACGACGTCCCTTCGCCCCCGCCGGGCGGAGGCCGGGAACCCATCACCCGGTGGCACCCCGCCTTCCACGCGCAAGCGGTCCCCAGCGCCACATCCTTCGTCGCGCTCCCCCGCTCCCGGGCTCCACCCACTCCCGTCGGGATCTGACCACCACACCGCCGGCATCCGCCGAGCGGTGCCCCAGATACATCGGTCGGCGCGACTCGCCCGACAGCGGCGAGCATGCCCGAACGGGAGAAACCCGACATGAACTCATGGATCGTGGCGGCCCTCGCCGCCACCCAGGTGCTCCTCACGGGAGCGCCGCTGGACGCGCAGGACGGCAGGATCGAAGGGACCGTAGTCGTGGGCCGGACGCCTGTGGACGACGCGGAGATCACGCTCACCGGCCAGGGGCGCCGTGTTCGGACCGACGGCGACGGACGGTTCGTGCTCGAGGGCATACCGCCCGGACAGTACGTGGTCGAGGCGGAGAGCCCCCGCTGGGGCCGGGCGGTCGAGACCGTCCGGGTCGTGGCGGGCCGTACCACGCCGGTCGAATTGAGTCTGGAGGCCGTGTTCCACCTCGACGAGATGGTGGTGTCGGCCGGAGCCGGAGCCACCCGGCGTTCCGAAGCATACCAACCGGCCAGCGTGGTGACGAACCGCGAGCTGGTCGTACTGGGCCAGGCCACCCTGGGCGAGACGCTGTCGCGGGAGCCCGGGGTCTCGTCCACCTACTTCGGCCCGGGCGCCAGCCGGCCGGTGATCCGGGGCATCGGGGGTGATCGCGTCCGTATCCTGGAGGGCGGCGTAGGTGTGGGAGACGCGTCGAGCACCAGCCCGGACCACGCCGTTGGCATCGAGACCCGCACCGCCGAGCGGATCGAAGTGATCCGGGGCCCGGCCACGCTCCTCTATGGAAGCTCCGCCGTCGGCGGCGTGGTCAACGTCCTCGACGGCAAGATCGCCCGGGAACCACCCACCGAGGTCGTCAGCGGATTCGTCGAAGGACTCGCGGGAAGCGTGGCCGACGAGCGGACAGGAGCGGCCTCTCTCACGGCGACGGCCGGAAGAGTGGTGCTCCATGCCTCGGGACTCCTGCGCGACGCGTCCGACTACTCCATTCCCGGCTTCGCCGAAGCCGGCGGCGGGGACCGGGCGGGTGAGTCCCGGGGGAGGTTGGAGAACTCCGCCCTGGAGAACCGGGCCGGCAGCCTGGGCTTGACCTATGTCGCCCAGGACGGGTTCCTCGGCGTGGCCTGGACCGAGCAGCGGTCCGACTACGGTGTCCCCGGGGAAGGTCACGAAGAGGAGGGCGACGAAGGTCACGAAGAAGAGGGTGATCCGGTGACCATCGACCTGGACCAGAGCCGCTTCGACGTGGAAGGCGCTCTGCGGTTCCGGGGGCCGATCCGGAACGTCAAGGCGCGGGTCGGCGTCGCCGACTACGGCCACGTCGAGCTGGAGGGGGAAGAAGTGGGGACGAGCTTCGAGAACGACTTCATCGAGGGCCGGGTCGAGAGCGAGCACGAGATCTCGGAGCGCCTTCGCGGAGCCGTCGGCGCTCAGTACGCCGCCCGCGACTTCCGCGCCGACGGGGACGAGGCGTTCGTCCCGCCGTCCGAGACGCGCACCTTCGCGGTCTTCGGGTACGAGGAATTCGAGGTCTCGGAGCGGCTGCGGCTCCAGGGGGGGCTGCGCGTCGAGCGTCAGACCGCAGGCCAACCGGGGGACGCGTCTCTGGACCGGACGGACTCGGGGGTCTCGTTCTCCACGGGCATGAGCTGGGACGCCACGGACCACCTCAGCCTGGCGGCGTCGACGTCACGCTCCATCAAGTTCCCCAACGCGGAGGAGCTCTTCTCCAATGGGCCCCACGCTGCCACGAGGGCCTACGAGATCGGGAACCCGGTGCTGGACGAGGAGGTCGCCCTGGGCGTGGACCTCACCGCCCATATGCACGGCGAACGGGTGCGGGGCAGCACGTCCTTATTCACCACCAGTTTCGGCGACTACATCCACGAGTCGGCCACCGGGGAGGTCCGGGACGGGCTGGACGTGTTCGAGTTCGTCCAGGCCGACGCCCGCTTCACCGGCCTTGAGCTGGAGATGGTCGTGGACGTGGTGGAGGGCGACGCGACGGCGCACCGACCCCACCTGAGCCTCGAGCTCATGGGGGACTACGTGTCCGCGGAGCTCACGGACCTGGACCAGCCGTTGCCCAGGATCCCACCCCTGCGGTTCGGCGGAGGCGTCAACTACCGGCAGGGCCCGTTGGTCGTGCACGCCACCGTCCGCCGCACGACGCGCCAGGGCGACATCGGGCCGCTCGAGACACCCACGCCCGGGTTCACCATGGTGGACGGGTCCGCCAGCTACCGCTTTTTCACCGGTGGGCTCTTCCACGACATCACGCTCGTGACGAACAACCTGACCGACGCGGAAGCGCGTCTTCACACCTCGTTCCTGAAGGACCTGGCGCCCCTCCCCGGCCGCGAGATCCGCCTCGTCTACCGGATCAACTTCTGAGACGCCTCGAGAACCGTGACCACGGAACCCTCCTCCCTCTCCGGACGTTCTGGACCCCCATTCCGCCCGGTTCCGATTCCTGGGACAAACCAGTCGATCCGTCGGCACCGGGAGGATCCCGGCAGATCGAGGTCGGCCGCAGGACCCCCACGTCCTCCTCGGGGACCTCTCCCACGACGACCACGGTTCCGTTGCCCAGCGTCTCCATCCCACCGAGCAGGTCGAGTCGCGCATCGACCCGTCCCCGCACCCGGATCTCGCCCTCCCGGGGGCTGAAGCCCTGGTCTCGGATCTCGATGTGCAGCGCGCATGCCACGCCCGCCCGGGCCCGCGCCCACGAGATGAACCGGCCTTCATGTGCCCTTCACCGCGCCTTCATCCGGAGGGGGCCACCATAGAAGAGGCGGCGGCCGCCGGTCGCCGTCTCCTGACCGGAAGGAGCGCCAACGGCTTGGCCATGGGCATCGCGACCACCTTCGTCATGACGGGCTCGGGGGTCATCGTCTCGGCCTTTCGCCGCGTGATCCCCCACGAGGTGCGGATCACCACCTACGTGCTCATCGTCGGGGCCTTCGTCACTATCGCGGACTTCGTCATGCAGGCGACCGTCTCGCCCATCCACAAGGCCCTGGGCGCCTTCGTCTACCTCATCGTGGTGAACTGCATGATCCTGGGCCGCCACGAGTCCTTCGCCTCGCGCCAACCGGTCGGGCGGGCCCTACTGGACGCGCTGGGCACGAGCGCCGGCTTCACCTCGGCGCTGGTCTTCATGGGCGCCGTGCGCGAGGTGCTGGGCTCCGGCTCCTTCCTCGGGAGACCTCTTCGGGGCCGGGTCGTAGCCGCGGCTCGTCATGGCGTTCCCGGCCGGCGGCTTCTTCACCATCGGCTTCATCCTCCTCGCGCTCAACTCGCGCCTCTTCCGAGAACTGGGTCAGCCTCTCCCCCTCATCACCACCAACTGCGCCATCCTCTATCTGGCCATCTTCCAGACCAATCGGGGCTACGACTTCATGGAGGGGACCTCCTTCGCCCTCGGCGCCGGGGCGGGCTCACGCTGGCGCTGATTCTCATGACCTCCATCCGGGAGCAGGTGGACCTCTCGGACATCCCCGACGTGGCGCGGGCTTCGGCCCTCATCTTCCTCATCGCAGGGTTCCTCTCCATGGCCGTCATGGGGTTCGCGGGCCTGCTCAGCGGGTGATCCATGGACGTCATTCTCGCCGTCGTCGGGTTCGCGCTGCTCTTCGCGCTCTTCGCCGTCTCTCGGGTCGCGGAGCGCTCCCGGCCCTGTGGGGGACGCTCGCGCTGGGACCTGCCGCGCTGCGGATCGTGTCCGTTGCGGAGCGAAGGGGATGGGCGGACGGGTCCGTGCCCGGGACGAGGAGACGAGCCCTCGGCTACCAGGTGACCCGGTAGGAGCGGCCCGGGTGCTCCGCGGCGAGGCGATGACGTCCGCCAGATCGTCCAGCGTGAGCCGCGTCTGCTCGAACAGCCCGTCGACCACCCCTTCCTCGCTGTCGGCCTCGGCGCCCAGAACCGCCTTGTTCTCGAGGAGCTCGTCGCGGATCCGGGTGGCGCAGTGGCGACACTCGATCCCCTCGATGGTCAACGAGGCGATTCCGGGATCCCAACGTCTCCTGGGAGCGGCGTGGAGCCGCCGGTTGGACAGGACGACATGACCGGGGGTCCCGGAAGTCGTCGGGAGTGGAGATGGAGCGCTCCAATGCCGGAGTCACAGGGGCAAGCGGAGAGGCCGGCAACAACCGATCCATCGGAATCTCACTCCGAAGCGATGAAGCGCGGATGAACCGCGATGAAGACGCTTCACCCGGTGGACCGCCGACGCGTTCCCAGGAAGAGCCGCTCGAGGCCGAAGACCAGGATGATCCCGCCCAGCGCCACCCAGACGATCAGGGGGTCGGCGGCGAACTTGATGAAAAGGAAGGCCCCGAGGGCGACGGAGTCCAGCCCGATGGCGGTGAGGATGACCGCCCCGCTCGCCCCGATCTCGGTCCGGAGGCGGCGGAATACACCCCACTGGACGACGATGTCCATGACGAGATAGAAGATGGCCCCCAGCGAAGCGATCCGGCTCAGGTCGAAGAGGACTGCGAGCAGCGCCGCGGCGACGACGGTGTAGACGAGCGTGTGCCGCTGGACGGTCCCGGACATCCCGAAGTGCCGGTGGGGGATGATGTCCATGTCGGTGAGCATGGCGATCATCCGGGACACCGCAAAGACGCTCGCGATCAGGCCCGAGGCGGTGGCGAGGATGGCGATCGCGACGGTGAACCAGACGCCGTACGATCCGAGCGCCGGACGGGCGGCCTCCGCCAACGAGTAGTCCCGGGCCCGGATGATCTCCGGCACCGAGAGGTTGGCTCCCACCGCCAAGGCCACCAGCAGATACACGACCAGGCAGATGCCCAGCGAGATGACGATGGCCCGCCCCACGTTCTTGTGAGGGTCGACCACCTCCGCGCCGCTGTTGGTGATCGTCGTGAAGCCCTTGTACGCCAGGATCGCGAGAGCCACGCCGGCCAGGAAGCCGTCGGGAGAGGTCGTGCTCGCGATCCCGTCCGCCGCCGCCCTGAAGGAGAGCCCCGAAGCCCACAGCGCGGCGACCGCGAAGACGACGATGCCGCCGATCTTGAGGAGGGCGGTCACCTGCTGCAGCCCGCCCACCACGCGGTTCCCGGCGACGTTGACGAGGAAGGCGAAGACGATGAGCCCCACCGCGAGCACGGAGATCCAGGCGCTCCCGGCCTCCACGTCGAAGAGCCGGAGCGTGTAGGCCCCGAAGGTGCGGGCCACGAGGCTCTCGTTGATGATCATGGAGAACGCCATGAGAAGCGACGACGCACCGGTCACGGTGCCCGGCCCGTACGCCTTCCGCAGGTACATGGCGATCCCCCCGGCCGAGGGATACGCATCGGACATCTTCACGTAGGCGTACGCGCTGAACCCGCTGACCACCGCGGCGAGCAGGAACGCCAACGGGAGGAGCGCACCGGCGAACTCCGCCACTTGCCCGGTGAGGGCGAAGACGGCGGCCCCGATCATGACGCCGGTGCCCATGGACACGGCGCCGAACAGGGAGAGGCTGTCCTTCTCGTAGACCTGCTTCATGGGAAACGTCCTTCGGGCGGGACGCTCATCCCGCCGCTCGGGGATCGTGGCACGTGTACCGCAGAAGGCGCGCGTGCAGCCGCTCGGCCGGCAGCTCGCTCGGGGGCGCCGGAAGGGGATCGAATCCCGCCGGGATGCACGCCCGGTTCACCTCGACCAGGTAGCGGAGCAGCGCGTGCCGCAGAAGCGGGGAGACCGCCGGGGAATCCGGCCTCGGCAGCTCCGGCTCTCCCGTGCCCGCCCCGCTACTCCGATCCGTCTCGGCCTCCACCAACTCCAGCACCCGGCCAAGCTGTACCGGGAGGGCTCGGTCGGCATCCGCCGCCCGGAAGAACTGGAGCAGCGGGTACTGGCCGTGGGCGTGCGCCATCCGAAAGAGGGAGCGGGCCCACGCCTCGGTCCACCGGGCCACCGCCTCGTCACCTCCGTCCGCAGCCAGGGTCCACCCCTCGGTCCGCCCGTCCCCACAAGCGCGGAAGCTCGCCAGCTCCAACGCCAGGGTTCCGGCCGTGGCCAGCTCCCGGGTGATGGAGAACACGTAGCTGGTCGCCACGGCGAAGAGCGCGAAGCCGCCCATGGCTTCCAGCACCGTGAGCAAGCGGAGTGCGGGCGTCGTGGTCACGACGTCGCCCAGCCCCAGCGACGTCGCCACGTACCCGCTGTAGTAGAGGGTCTCGGCCCAGCCGCCGGAGACGGCGGTCGTGGAAAAGGTCGAGGAATACGGCGCGTAGATCAGGGCGAAGCCCAGCACGAGCCAGACGCCCCAGACCGCGACGCTCATCATGGCGATGACGGGACCGGCCAGCCCCAGCACCTTCGGTCGCGGCGATCCGTCCAGCCGCCGCCCGACCAGGCGGAACAGCTTCCATGCCAGTTGGTTCTGGCGTCGGTGCACCGGCCCTCCGTGCCCGAGGGGCGGAAAGACGGTGAGAAGGACGTCCATGACCAAGAAGGTCAGGAAGAGGACGCCGAGCGCCGTCGAGACCATTGCTACGGAATTCACCGTTCCCGTCCTTCGCCCCACCACGCCCACGAGGTCGGCCAGGCGCGCACCGTGATCCGGAGCCAATCGCGGTGGCCGCGACGGAAACCGTTCGGTGTCATGGATCGATCCTCCGTGCGGGGCTCGGACGGCGGCACGTCGGAGTGCGTGAACCACGCTTCATCGGATCTTCACCCGGCTTTTGGGAGGAGGGGTCATGATCCACCGCACGACCCCGACGATGTACACCCCAGCACCGGAGACGCCATGAAGCTCCACGACGAAGTGTGCGGAATGGAGATCGAGGCGAAAGACGCCGAAGCGACGGTCGAGTTCCAGGATGAAACGTACCACTTCTGCTCGGAGCGCTGCGCCCGGAAGTTCCGCGAGCACCCCGACTGGTACGTCCCGGTGCGCAGCGACCGGGAGTGACGCGCCCGAGGGATCGCGGCGCGGAAGACGGTCTGTCGGACGCCGCGACGGTCCTCAGGAAATGCTGCCTGGGGAGGGGCTTCAGCGGCTGCGAAGTGGAGTGCGACCACGGGCCGCCGGAGCCGACCCGCTTCGGCCCGGCGATCGACGCCGTCTGTTCCGCCAGGACCTCGAGAACAGCGAAGCGTACACCCTGGCCGACTGGCACGGCCGAGGCCCGGCGCGACGCCTGGCCGCCCAGGCCGCGGGCGTGTGCGCGCCCTGGCTCTGAGATGGGCGCTCCCGCGCCGGCCGGGTCCTCCCGGGTTCCTCAGTGGCAGCCGCGCCCCGCGTGCTCCCGGTGCTCACCGGCCTGCTCGCCGGGTGGGGTGCGGCGGCGCTCCGGTTCGGGGGCGTGACCTCCGTGCTGGTGGCCTCCGCCGTGCCCCCGGTGCATGAAGAAGTGCATGCCGAAGCAGATGCCCAGGAACAACACCAGCGTCAGGATCCCGTCCATGGTCGATACCCTCGTTCAGGGGAGTGGTCGTCCCGCGCTCCCATCATGGCACGCCGTGGATGAAGTCCCGCTGAAGCCGGAGTGAACCTTTGTTCATCCCCCCCGCCTCCAATCGGCTGAAGAAGACTTCACTCCCGGTTCACGGGACCTTCACGGCTGCCGTGCCATTCTCCGTCCTCGGTCTCACGAGGGACCTTTCCCCGCCACCCGGAAGCCCGACGAATGTCCTCATACGGTCTATGGGCGCTGGTCGTCCTCAACTCCGTCGTCTTCATCGCGTTCGGACTCAGCTTCTTCCGGCCCCGGAGCGGGCGGGACTGGCGTACGTTCGGAGCGTTCAGCGCCTTCCTGGTCGCCCTCTTCGCCGAGATGTACGGCTTCCCGCTGACCATCTACCTCGCTTCGGGATGGCTTCAGAGCCGCTACCCCGGCATCGATTGGTTCGCCCATGATTCGGGCCACCTCCTGGAGATGATGTTCGGGTGGCAGGCCAACCCGCATCTTGGCCCGTTTCATCTCGCAAGCATGCTCTTCATCGGCGGGGGATTCGTCCTGCTGGCCCGGTCCTGGCCCGTGCTCTACCGCGCCCAGCGAGCCGATGTCCTGGCCACGACGGGACCGTACTCCCGCATTCGTCATCCCCAGTACGTTGCGTTCGTGCTGGTGCTGTTCGGCTTCCTGCTCCAGTGGCCGACCTTGCTGACCGTCGTGATGTTCCCGGCCCTGGTGTGGATGTACGGGCGCCTGGCCCTCCGCGAAGAACGCGAAGTGTGTCGAGCTCACGGCGAAGGCTACGAAGCCTATGCCCGACGCGTACCGCGATTCATCCCGCGCTTCTCAACGGGCCCGAACGCCGACACGGATTCGACCCCGCCGACGTGAAGCCACGTTCATCGTCGGTTCACGTCGGCTTCACCACGGCCGTGCGATCCTTCCTCAGACCGATGACGAGCCCGCTGGCCCTCCGAGGGTGCGGAAGCGGGAATGGAACGAGGAGATGATCCGTGCACCACGTGTCCGAATGCACCGTACGGCCGATCGAAGGCAAAGTCCCGCATTGCGATCTCGCAAACGTCCGGGAGCACGTGTTCGCGTTTGCGGGACTCGGATGCCAGGGGTGCCTGAACCGTGTGCGGAACGCGCTCCTCAGGGTCCCGGGTGTCGTCCGGGTGGAAATCGACTTGCTGGCGGCGGTCGGGCGAATCTGGTGTCGGGCCGACTCGGCACCCCCACAGTCCGACCTCCTGGACGCGGTTGTCGGCGCAAGCCACGGCACGCACCATCGCTACCTCGCGGTTCCGTTACGCCGACGATTCGCCGATCACGACTCGCACGGACACCAATCCTCGAACGGGAGGAAATGAACCATGGAGACTCTATTGGGATGGGGTGCGCTGGTTCTTGCGTTGGCCCTACTCGGACTAATCATTCGTGCCGCCGGGCCGGCCGGGAAAGCACGGCCCCACTGCGGCTGCGAACATGGGTCCTCCGGGCGGTCGGGGGGCTGTCATTGAGCCCAGCAAAGCTCATCCGAGCAACGCCGCCACGCGGGCTCTTACGGCCCGGACTTCCCGGATCCCGGCAGCCACGCATTCCCGTCGAGCCTCGAACTCGAGGGTATCGATGGGTCGACGATAGCGGGGGCGAAGCACGAGGTCGGCCTGATCGAATCGCAGATCCGCGTGCCTGCGATGGCAGATCTCCGTGGCCCGGAGCACGGCCTGCAACCCGTTCCCGATGTCGGGGGCGGGCATGAGTTGGCCGGGGTCCACGGCGAGCACAAATTCAGCCCCCATCGTCCTGGCGACGTCGATGGGGGCCACGTCGGCGTACGCTCCGTCGGCCAGGAGTCCCCGGTCGTGCGGGAGCGGCGGGAGGACTCCTGCCAGCGCCGCGCTCGCGTACACCGCCGTCGTGGCGTCGCCCGCACGGAACACCACACGCTCCGCCGACCGGAGGTCGGTGGCACAGACCGCCACGGGCACGGACAGTTCTTCCAGCCGGCGCGCACCGATC
>JAHHMJ010000105.1 GCA_018678395.1 Gemmatimonadota bacterium
CCCAGGCCAGCGCTGCCATGACCGCCGCGTTCACAGCGGTCAGCCTCGAAGCGAAGTCGAAATCCACACCCTCGATGACGTCGCCGTAGGCGATGCCGTCTTCGATCCGGATGTCCTGGTGCTGCCGCTCGTACTGCTCGTGGGCCTCCATGATCCGCACGCCAGGGAAGCCGGCGTCGTTGAAGGGGCGATGATGGCCGCCGCGGCCGAAGCGGTCCAGCCGATAGACCATCTTCGCGTCCAGGTTGGTGAAGTAGGTGTCGGTGATACGATCGACGTAACGGGCGAGCTGCCGGGAGGGCCCGTCCACCTCACCCCCGAGGGTGCGGTAGCTCCATCGGTCCGGCTGATACTCCGGCAGCGGTGTGGCTTCCGAGAAGACTCGAAGGACCGTGTTGTCGATGACGCCGTCGATCCCCTCGATGTTGCCGATCATGTCGTTGTTCAGAACGCCCGTGATCGACCACCCCTCCTCGACCGCCACCGCGGCCATGTGTTGCCCACCCCATAGACCCTGCTCCTCTCCCGAGAGGCCGGTAAACACCACACTCGCCGAGAAGGGCCGCTGCGCCGTGAGCACCCGCGCCGCCTCGAGCACCCCCGCCATCCCCGACGCGTTGTCGTTCGCCCCGGGCGCATCCACTTCGCCGTCGGTCGTGTCGGAGGCGCGGCTGTCGATGTCGCCCGACATGATGAGGTAACGGTCCGGCTCCTGCTCGCCCCGCAGGATCGCCACGACGTTGACGACCCAGGTGTCTTCGCGAATGCGCCCCTGCGGGTTGCCCTCGACGAGACTCCGCTGGTACGAGACTTCGAGACATCCGCCGCACGCCTCCGAAATCCGATCGAATTCGGCCTTGATCCAGCGTCGAGCCGCGCCGATGCCGCGCGTATCCGACAGCGTGTCCGACATCGTGTTGCGCGTCCCGAAGCCGACCAGCGTCCGGATGTCGGCTTCGATCCTCTCGGGCGAAGCCGCCGCAATGATCTCGTAGATCCGAGCGTCCGTGGCCGGTGCGTCCGACATCGTCTGAGCCGCCGTCCCCGATGGGAGAGCGACCAGGATGGGCGCAAGGGCGACGACGATCGATCCAACGAAACGATTTTTCACCACTTCAACCTCCAGTAGGACGGGCGTGAGAGATCGGGGTACCGCGACAGGGGCCTACGGGGTCCAGACGATCGAAATGGTGCCGAAGTTGGCGTTCCGCTCCATGACGTCGTGCGCCTCGGCCGCGCGCTCGGGAGGGAAAGCGCGGTACACGACCGGCCGGAGGTCGGCCGACTCGAACAGGGGCCATAGGCGTCGGGTCGCGTCCTGGGCGAGCGCGATCTTCTCCTCGAGCGGTCTCGCTCGGAGCACCGTGCCCGTGATCGACGCTCGGCGGCCCATGAGCGCCCGGAGATCGATCGGCGCCTCCCGTCCGCCGGGAACGCCGACGACCACGATCCGGCCTCGCTCGGCGACGCAGGCGAGATTGCCGGAGAGGTAGGGAGCGCCGACCAGGTCGATGACGACGTCCGCGCCCCGGCCGCCCGTCGCGCTCATCACGTGATCCGCCCACTCGACGTCGCCACCCAGCACGGCCTCGCGCACGCCGAAGTCTCTCGCACGCTCCAGCTTCGAGGGAGTCCTCGACGTTCCGATCACGTGGGCGCCGAGGGCGGCGGCCATCTGCGACGCCGCGCTCCCGACGCCGCTCCCGACCGCGTGGACCAGCACCCACTCCCCGGCCGACAGTCCGGCCTGGACGACCATGGCGTCCCACGCCGTCAACCAGGCCTCGGGAAGGGCGGCGGCCTCCTCGAGACCCACACCCTCGGGGATCGGCATGGCCTCTCGTTCATGGACCACCACCGCCTCGGCGTACCCCGCCCCGCCCACGAGCCCCATGACCCGATCACCCGGTCGCCATGTGGTGACCCCGGCACCCACTTCGTCGATCGTGCCCGAGTACTCAAGGCCGGGAATCGCCGGTCCTTCCCTCGGCGCTCCCGGATACCTGCCGCGCCGCTCGAGAAGGTCGGCACGATTCACTCCGCTCGCCGCGACACTCACTCGCACCTCGTGACGGCCCGGCTCGGGCCGAACGACCTCCCGCAGCTCCAGCACGTCGGGTGGACCCGGTTCGCGAATGACGATCGCGCGCATCGACGATTGTGCCATGTTGAACTCTCCGGCTT
>JAHHMJ010000603.1 GCA_018678395.1 Gemmatimonadota bacterium
GGTGCCGGGTCGCCTCCCGATTGCCCGGAAGTCCACCCTACCCGGCGAGAATGTGGACTTCGGTCGTCGGCGAAGCTCCACTCTCCACGTTCTTCCCTCTCTGCCGGGAATAACGTCAGACCTCGCCGATCAGCCCTCCCCAGATGCCACGTTCTGCCCGGTCAACCGACTCGGCGGGGTTCAGCTCCGGGGTCCTTCGATCCTGCGCCGCACTTCGTCCTGACCCGGCACGGCAATCACGATGGTGAGCGCCGAGGCGGCCGCCAGCACGGCCATGAAGGCGAGGTCGCCGGCCAGAAAACCGATCAGTCCCCCCGCCAGCCCGATCAACTCCCGAACGCCCTGGCCCGCCAGAACGCCGGTCAGAAGGCTGGAGGCGGCCACGTGCGGGTCGGTGCCCGGCAGCACCGTGGCGATGCGCACCGTCAGCGCGCGGGCGCCGGCGAGCAGGAACGCGGCCGCCATGATCACGGTGATGCGAATCGGCGTCTCGAGTGTGGTGGGCTCGGCCGCGGCTCCCACTCCCGTGAGGCCGATCACCACGGCGAGGATCACGACCCCCGCCGCAAGCGCATAGCTGAACATGCGGATCTGAGCGCGCACCGCGTCCGCGTCGGGCCCCAGCCTCACGCCTCCCGGACCTCCTTGGCCACGTCGGACATGGCCTTCTTGGCGTCGGAGAAGAACATCATCGTGTTCTCCATGTAGAACAGCGGGTTGTCGATTCCGGCGAAGCCCGGGCTCAGACTCCGCTTGACGACGATCACGTTGCGGGCGTAGGCGACATCGAGGATCGGCATGCCGGCGATCACGGACTGGGGATCGCGAGCCTCGGGGTTCACGACGTCGTTGGCGCCCACGATCAGGACGACGTCGGTGTTCTTGAAGTCGTCGTTGATCTCGTCCAGATCGTACAGCAGGTCGTACGAGACGTCCGCCTCGGCGAGGAGCACGTTCATGTGACCCGGCATCCGGCCGGCGACCGGGTGGACCGCGAAGCGCACGTCGACCCCCCGTTCGGTCAGCAGGTCCATGACCTTCTTGAGCTCGTGCTGCGCCTGGGCCACGGCGAGGCCGTAGCCGGGCACGACGATCACCGACTGGGCGTAGGCCATCACGAGCGCCGCCTGTTCGGCATCGACGCTGCGCACCGGCTTCTTCTCACCCGAAGCCAGCGCGGCCTTGCCCCCGGCCTGGCCGAACGCCCCGAACATGACGTTCGCGAGCGAGCGGTTCATCGCCTTGCACATCAGCATGGTCAGGAACAGCCCCGCCGCACCGACGAGCGCGCCGGAGATGATCAGGACCATGTTGCCGATGATGAATCCCGCCGCCGACGCCGCCAGCCCCGAATAGGAGTTCAGCAGCGAGATCACGACGGGCATGTCCGCGCCGCCGATCGGAATCACCAGCAGGACGCCGAGCAGGAGGGCGAGCCCACTGAACACGGCGAACGTGGTCAGTGGGGTCAGGCCCCCGACGACCGCGAGCAGCCCGGCGACCATGCCGCCGAGGGCCAGGATCACCACGAACAGCAGGGCGTTGACCGGCTTCTGCCCGGGGAACGTCACGGGGTTGCCCGTCACCATTCCATTGAGCTTCCCGAAGGCGATCACGCTTCCGGAGAAGGTCACGGCACCGATCAGCAGCGACAGCGCGATCGTGACGCCGGTCCCGGCGGCCATCAGCGCGCCGGCCTCCTGCAGGCGGACGTACTCGGCCGCCGCGACCATCGCCGACGCACCGCCACCGAACGCGTTGAAGAGCCCGACCATCTCGGGCATGGCGGTCATCTTCACCGTTCGGGCGGCCACGGCGCCGATGAGGCCACCGAGGACGACGCCGATCAGGATGCCCGTCCAATCCAGGACCTGGTTGTCCACCAGGGTGGCCAGGATGGCCAGCAGCATGGCCGATGCCGCAAGCGCATTCCCCGGCCGTGCCGTGGCGGGAGACTGCATGCGCTTGAGACCGACGACGAAGAGCACGGCCGATGCGAGATAGGCCAGCTCCACCAGGGTCGAGAGATCCATGCCCGCTCCTCAGTTCTTCTTGAACATCTCGAGCATCCGATCCGTCACCATGAAGCCACCGACGACATTGATGGTGGCCATGGTGATCCCGACCACGCCCAGAATCGTGACCAGGCGCGACTCCGCCGAGGCCGTCACGACGAGGGCGCCGACGATCGCGATCCCCGAGATCGCGTTGGCGCCCGACATCAGTGGTGTGTGGAGCGTCGGCGGGACCTTGCCGATCAACTCGCGCCCCGCGACGGTCGCGAGCACGAAGACGTAGAGTCCGATCAACATCTCACCCATGGGCGGCTTCCTCCGCGGTCAGTCGCTCCCGGGTGGCCTCGTGTTGCACGGTGCCCGCGTGCGTGAGGCAGGCCGGCCCCAGGATGTCGTTGTCGAAGTCCAGGGCGAGGACGGGCCGTGCGGCGTCCTCTTCACCCTCCTGCTGCACCATCTCCAGGAGGAGCGTGGCGATGTTGCGCGCGTACATCTGCGACGAGTGGTGCGCGAGCGCCGAGGGCAGATTGGTCGGTCCGAGCACGGTCACGCCGTGCGCCTCGACGACTTCATCCGGCCGGGACGCCTCGCAGTTGCCCCCCGCGGGGCCCGCGGCCATGTCCACCACGACCGACCCATCCTTCATCGACTTCAGCATCTCTTCGGTCACGAGGACCGGAGCGGCTCGACCCGGGATGCGCGCGGTGGTCACGACGATGTCCGCGTCGTGGATGTGCGCCGCGATGAGCTGGAGCTCCTTCTCGTGCTGCTCTTCGCTCAGCGCCTTGGCGTAGCCCCCCTCGCCCTCGGCCGTCACCTCTTCTTCGGCTTCGAGGAAGGACGCACCCAGGCTCTCGACCTGCTCCTTGACCGCAGGGCGCACGTCGAAAGCCTCGACCCTGGCGCCGAGCCTCCGCGCCGTCGCGATGGCCTGGAGACCCGCCACCCCGGCGCCGAGGATCAGGACCTTGCCCGGACGGATCGTCCCGGCTGCGGTCATGAACATCGGCAAGATGCGGCCGAGGGTGTCCGCGCCCAGGAGAACGGCCTTGTAGCCGGCCAGATTCGCCTGCGAGGACAGCGCGTCCATGCGCTGCGCCCTCGTGGTCCGGGGAACCAGCTCCATCGCGAACGACGTGACCTTTCGGTCGGCGAGCGCCCGCACGGTGGGGAGGTTCTCGAACGGCGAGAGGAAGCCGAGCAGCACGGCTCCCTCCGGAAGCTCGGCGACCTCGTCCGGAGAGGGAGGCGCCACACGGAGGACCGCATCGGCCCCCGCGACCACCGAAGAGAAGTCGGCGACCGTCGCACCGGCTTCACGATATTCGTCGTCCGCGTGATTCGAACCGGCACCGGCATCGGCCTCGACGGCGACGTCGAGGCCGTGTTTGCCGATGAGTTCCCGAACGAGGGCCGGGATGAGGGCGACCCGCTTCTCCCCGGATCCCCTCTCCTTCAGAACCGCGACCTTCATGAACCGCTCCTGAGTCCGCGCGTGAGTGGGTCCGGCTGAAGGTACCGGAGCCGGCCCGTCGGGCCCGTCGGGAGGATTCCCACGTAGGGTGTGGGGTCTTTCACCGAAGCCCAAGGACGGGCGGCAACGTACGGGGCGCCCGCCGAGCGCCGCAACGACCCATCGCGGCGGACCGCGTCGACTTGCGCCGACCGGGCCGGGCGGCCACCCTCGCGCGGGTCGGGATTCGACCGTGGGCATTCGCCGCGGGCCCGGCTCCGGCTCCGCTTCCCTCCGACCCGAACGCGCTATGGCCCACCGCTCGTCGTCCGTCGCCACCGAAGGACTCCGCCGCCGCGACTTCCTGGCCTACTTCTCGGGGATCGGGCTCGGGGGCACGCTCTTTCCGGGTGTGCTCTGGGCGCGGAGCCGGGACTTGCCGGAGATCACACCGGAGACCGTGGCGTCGGCCGCCGAGATCGCGGGCCTCGACTTCACCGAGAGCGAGAGCGAGATGATGCTGCGGGGCCTCGAGAACAACCTCCGCTCGTATCGGGCCCTGCGCGAGGTGCCCATTCCCAACGACGTCGCACCGGCCGTCCGCTTCGATCCCGCCCTCGCCGGCCGACCGGCGCCCAGCGGTGTGGATCGCGTTCGCCCCAGCCGGTCGCCGAGCGAGGTCCGACCCGGATCGCTCGAGGAGGTCGCCTTCTGGCCGGTGACCCGCCTGTCGGAGCTGATCCGGTCCCGGCAGGTGTCGTCGGAAGAGCTGACCCGGATGTACCTCGACCGGCTGGAGCGCCACGGGCCCCGGCTCGAAGCGGTGATCACCCTGACCCGGGAGCGTGCGCTCCGGCAGGCCCGGGAGCGGGACCGCGAGGTGGCTCGGGGTGAGATCCGAGGACCGCTCCACGGGATCCCGTGGGGAGCAAAGGACCTGCTCGCGGTTGCGGGATATCCCACGACGTGGGGTGCACAGCCCTACCGCGAGGCGATG
>JAHHMJ010000034.1 GCA_018678395.1 Gemmatimonadota bacterium
GAGGTGTGTCGTGAGAGCGAGGCGGTTCTGGGCGGTTGCGGTGGCGATGGTGACGATGGGGATGAGCGCTCCCGCGGCGTCGGCGCAATCCTTCGACGTCGCCCCCACGTTTCAGGCGAGCGTCGCCAACACGTTCGCCGAGATCACCGGGATGCAGTTCCAGGCCTACGGGTTGATGGCGGGCTTCGTCCGGCCGGGTTCGTGGTCCCCGCACGTCTGGGTCCAACGCTACACCATCGACTCGGATTGCGGTCTCATCGTGCCCGGGGCGGCCGACTGCGGCATCGACGGCTGGACCGTATCCGTCGGTCCCGCGCTGACCTTTCTGGAGACGCCCCGCTGGAGCGGTCGGGTGATCGGCCAGGTGGGCGTGGACTCGCGCTCCCGCAACGACTGGACGGGCGGCGGCGGCGTTCACCTCGGCGTGAAGCTGGGGGCCTTCGAGCCGCAGGTGTTCAGCCGCTTCGACGTGTTTCGGGGCACCGGCTACACGATGGTCGGGGTCGGACTGCGCATCCGCGTGTCGAACGGACCGGTTGCCGACGATCCCGTCTGGGGGCGTTGAGGCGGGCGGATCGGGGCGAATGATCGGCGCGCTACGCGCCGCCGAGGCCGTTCATCCAGTCCCCGAGAGCCCCGAGTTCCTCGAGTGAGACCTGGTGACCCATCGGCTGGTCGAACGTGTGGAGTTGGACTCCCAGTCCGTCCAGTCGCGTGCGCCCGCGCGTTCCGAGCGCGTGGGGAATGGCCGGGTCGTAGAGGCCGTGTCCCCAGAAGACCGGGACCTGTTCGAGCGCCTCGGCCGTGACGGGCACGACGTCGGGCGCGTCCACGAGGAAGCCCGAGAGGACGGCGATGCCGTCCACCGCCCGTGGGTGGGTGAGCGCATAGGCGAGTGAGGTCGTGCCTCCCTGGCTGAAGCCCCCGAGAACCACCGAGCCCGGGTCGAACCCCAGCCGGTCCGGCAGCGCGCCCATGAAGCGCTCGAGCAGGTCGAGCGACTCCGTCAGCGTCTCCGGAACCACCCGGTCGTCGGCCACGTAGCGGTACCAGGCCCACCCCGGCCCGTATCCCCACGGGCCGCCGGGGTGGGGGGCCTGGGGACTAACGAGCACCGTACCGCGCGGAAGGTGTGGGGCGAGGCCCCGGAGGTCGTGGCGATCGGCGCCGCGGCCGTGGAGAAGCACCGCGACGGGGCTGCCGTCGGCGGCTCCATCCGCCCCCTCCACCTCGAAGAGGAGGTCCTGCGCGTCACCGGTCACGGCGACTCCTCGGCGTCGTCGCTGAGCGCGGCCGGAGCCGGCAGTGGCCGCAGTCCGACCTCGATCGACTCGCGCCGGGGCTCGAGCCACTCGGGAAGCTTCAGCGCGGAACCGAGCTCGTCCTCGGGCTCGTCCACCGTGAATCCGGGGCCGTCCGTGGCGATCTCGAGCAGCATTCCGTCGGGCGCGCGGAAATAGATGCTGCGGAAGTAGTGGCGCTCCTGAACGGGTGTGACCGAGAGGCCGTGCGAGCGCAGGTGGTCCAGCCAGGCCATCTGTTCCTCGTCGTTCGCGGCGCGGAAGGCCACGTGGTGGGTCTGACCGCCGCCACCACGAGCCCGGTAGTCCGACCCCGGCCATCCGAAGAGCGTCCACGACGACATCGGGGCGACCTCCTGCCCGTCGTAGCGCGCCCAGAACCAGTGCTCGGTGCGCCCGTCGTCCTGATTGAGGGTCTTCTTGATCAACGGCAGTCCGAGCACGCCTGCGTAGAAGTCGTGCGCCTGCTCGAGATCGTCCGTGATGCCGGTGATGTGGTGAATCCCGTAGAGGGCCATGTCTGAGGTCACCGTGGGCACGGGCTCGTCCCAGGTCTCGGCCTGGATCGCCGACTCGTCCCGCCCTGCGGGCATGCGCTCCGACGGCGGGACCACCAGGGTCCGCCCGAGGGCGTCGGCCGGTTCGTCGATCGCGTAGCCCGGACCTCGCGTCGCGATCTCGAGGATCTGGCCATCGGGGTCGGAGAAGTAGATCGACTGGAAGTAGCCCCGGTCCAGCGGGCCGGTCACCGGTACGCCGGCGTCCGTGAGGCGTCGCTTCCACTTCAGCTGCGCCTCGGCGGAGTCCACGCCGAGGGCCAGGTGATGGACGCCCCCCACACCCCAACGGCCGCGCGGGCTCGCGGACCATTCGAAGAAGGTCAGGAGGGTGCCCGGATCCCCCGCGCCCCGCCCGAAGTACAGATGGTAGGCGGACGGGTCGTCGAAGTTCACGGTCTGCTTGACGAGGCCGAGCCCCAGCAGGTCGCGATAGAAGGCGAGCGTTCGCACGGCGTCCGTGGACACCATGGTGATGTGATGAAAGCCGAGGTTGGCCGGAGCAGCCATGGTCGAGCCTCGAAGATTGAGTGACTGGTGCAAATAATTTAAGATTGAACGATCTTTCGTCAAGAGGACGGGGCTCGCTTGCCCGGGGCCGTCCGGTCCCCGCATCTTGGCCCGTCGCGGTGGCGTGAGGCCGCCGGACTCCAACCTCCGTATGACGCTCCATGAGTCTTCGATCGAACGCCCCGCTCGCGGGGTTCCTGGTACTGACGCTCCTCATCCCCCTGTCCGCCTGCGCTTCGGCTGGCGGGGACCCCGAGCCGACGACGCCCCCGACGTCGACGGAGGCCGCGGCCCGCGAGGCCACGGCGTCCGGCGCGTCCGATGGGGTCTATTCCGCCGCACAGGCGGAGCAGGGCGAACAGGTCTATCGCAGCATGTGTGGCGAGTGCCACTTCACGCGTGAGTTCCGGGGCTCGGACTTCTTCTTCAACTACGAAGGCACCTCGGTCGGTGGCTTCCTGGAGTTGATCGCCGAGACCATGCCGGAAGACGACCCCGGGAGCCTGGCGATGGACCAGTATCTCGCGGTGACCGCCTACATCCTGCAGCTGAACGAATACCCCGCCGGCGCCGGGCCGCTCACCGCCGAAGTGGCGTCCGGCATGACCTTCGAGCGCGTGGGTACTCCTCGGCTGGACGGGGCTCACCCATGAGCGGACGGGCGACGCGCGGGTTCCTGCTCGCCCTGGTCGGTGTGGTTTTCGCGGCCCCGATCGACCCCCTCCGCGCGCAGGATCCGGAGGCGGAGGCTCGGAGCACGCTCGACGGTGTCTACACGGCCGAGCAGGCCGAACGCGGTCGGCAGTCGTACATGAAGGCGTGCACGGAGTGCCACGCTCTGGCCTGGGCCGTCGGTGACGTGGTCCGGTCCTGGGAAGGCGCCTCTCTCTACGGCTTCTTCGATGTGATGACCCGGACGATGCCCGAGAGCAATCCGGGCTCCCTTCGCCGGCGTGAATACGTCGACATCATCGCCTACATGCTTCAGGTCAACGGCATGCCGCCGGGCGAGCAGGCTCTTTCGACAGGCTCGTCTCGCCTGCGGCAGATCATCTTCCGATGGAGTGACACCCCATGACCGAATTCCCCCGCGTGGCCCGACTCTCGACGGCGGCTGCGACCCTGGTGCTCGTCGCGGGACTCCAGGCGTGCGAGGCCCCGAGCGGAACGGCGCAAGGAGATGGAGGCTCGGGGGATGCAGCGCAGACCGCGCCGGCGATGGCGTCCAGCGAGGCCGCCGGTGGTGCCCGCACGGGTACCGAGGATGGCGAGTGGCGCTACTGGGGCGGCGACGAGGGCAGCAGCCGCTACAGCCCGCTCGACCAGATCGACGGCGACAACGCGATGGACCTCGAGATCGCATGGCGGTGGTGGGGCGCCAACTACGGGCCACAGGTCGACTACATCTACCGGGGCACCCCGATCAAGGTCGGCGACCGGCTCTACAACGTCGCCGGTTCGCGCCGCGCCGTCGTGTCGATCGATCCGGAGACCGGCGAGACGCTCTGGATGTGGCGCATGCGGGACAACCCGCGCTGGGCGGCCTCCACCCGTCAGAACTACGGGAAGGGCGTGGCCTACGGGGAGGTCGATGGTCGCGGCCGCATCCTGGTGATCACGCCGGGCTACTACATGGCCGCCCTGGACGCCGAGACCGGCCGGCCGATCGAGAGCTTCGGTGAGGACGGCATCGTCGATCTCCACCGGGGACTGGGCGACTATCCGTTCGACCCGGAGATGGGGGTGTACGAGTCGGGCGACATCACGTCGTCCTCCCCCCCGATCATCGTCGGCGACGTGATCGTGGTCGGGAATTCGCACGACCGGGGGTATTACCCGGAGAAGAAGGAGAACATCCCCGGCCACGTCCGCGGTTACGACCTGCGCACGGGCGAGCAGAAGTGGATCTTCCACGTCCTGCCGCAGCCCGGTGAGTTCGGGCACGACACCTGGGAGAACGACGCCTGGACCTATACCGGCAACATCTCCGCGTGGGCCCCGCTCTCGGCCGACAGCGAATTGGGAATCGTCTACATCCCCACGGATACGCCGACCAACGACTACTTCGGCGGCTTCCGGCCCGGAGACAACCTCTACGGCACCAGCCTGATCGCGTTGAACGCCGACACGGGCGAGCGGGTGTGGCACTTCCAGATGGTCCATCACGACGTCTGGAACATGGACAACCCCGACGCACCCCACCTGGTCGACATCACCGTCGACGGCGAGGAGATCCCGGCCGTGGCGGCGGTGACCAAGCAGGGCTTCACCTACGTCTTCAACCGCGCGACCGGTGAGCCCGTCTGGCCGATCGAGGAGCTGCCGGTTCCCCAGAGCGACGTGCCGACCGAGCAGTCCTCGCCGACCCAGCCGCACCCGACCAAGCCTGCACCCTTCGAGATGCAGGGCATGCAGGAAGACCACCTGATCGACTTCACACCCGATCTGCGCGCGCAGGCGATCGAGATCGCCAGTCAGTACCGGTGGGGTCCGGTCTTCACGCCACCCTCGCTCTGGGAAGACGAGGACGGCACGAACGGCGCGTTCGTCGTTCCGGGCGCCAACGGCGGCGCGAACATTCCCGGCGGTGCCGCGGTCGACCCCGAGACGGGCATGCTGTACGTCGCGAGCCAGCGCGGGCACAGCGTGATCTCGCTGATCCCCGGGGACCAGCGCAGTGAGGTGGTCGGGGGCGAGGACTCCAACATGGAGTACGTCTCCCGGGGCCCGGGCGGGATTCGCGGGCCGCAGGGACTCCCGCTTCTGAAGCCTCCCTACGGCTCGATCACCGCGATCGATCTGAACACGGGTGAGCACGCCTGGCAGATCCCCAACGGCGACACCCCGGCCAGCATCACCGAGCATCCGGCGTTGCAGGGCCTGGACATCCCGAGGACCGGGAAGAACGCCCACGCCAACATCCTCGTGACCAGGACGCTGCTCTTCTACGGCGAAGGGCGCGGGCAGGAGCCGCTGCTGCACGTGGTCGACAAGGCCACCGGCGAAGAGCTCTACACGATCGACCTTCCGGCTACCACGAATACCGCGCCGATGTCCTACATGCACGGCGGGCGTCAGTACATCATCCTGTCGGTCGCCGGTGCGGGCGAGCCGGCCCAGTTGGTAGCCCTGGCTTTGCCGGAGGGATACTGAGCGTGGGAGACATGGATCGTCGCCGGTTTCTGGAGCTCACCGGCGCGGGTGCCGGGGCCGTGGTCGCCGGCGTCGCCTCGCCGTCGGACGCGCGGGCCGAGGGGCCCGAGACTCCCGAGGCGTCCCCCCGACGCGCGCCCTTCGTGCGGGTCGGACAGGCTCCGGACGTATGCGTGATCGGGGCCGGTGCGTTCGGCCTGTGGAGCGCGCTCGAGTTGCAGCGCCTGGGCGCCACCGTCGAGGTCGTCGACCTGTACGGTCCCGGCAACTCGCGCGCGACCTCGGGCGGTGAGACCCGAGGGGTCCGCACCAGCTACGGCGACCGCCCCCACGGTCCCCAGTGGGGCCGGTGGGCGAACGAGGCGATCAGGCGCTGGAAGGCGTGGGACGAGGAGCACTCGGGCCGCGAGGTGGCGCCGTTCTTCTACACGACGGGCGACCTGATCCTGCGCGCGGAGATGCAGCCGTATCTGGAGCGGACCATGGCGCTCTGGGACGATCTCGGCGTCGAGTACGAACAGCCGTCGATGGACGTCGTCGCCCGCGAGTTTCCGCAGATCCGCTCAGACGACATGACGGTCGCCCTCTACGAGCCGCAGGCCGGTGTGGTCCGTGCCCGTCGGGTCATGGAGTCGGTCGCGACGGTCTTCCAGCGCGAAGGCGGTACGGTGACGATCGGCCGGGCGGCCCCCGGGCGTGTCGATGCCGGCCGGCTCACCGAGGTGACCGTAGAAGGCGGTGACCCGATTTCGGCCGGTACCTACCAGTGGGCCTGCGGTCCCTGGCTCGCGAAGGTGCTCCCGAACCCGATGGAGGGCCGTCTGCGCATTCCGATGGGCCACGTCTTCTACTTCGGAACGCCGCCGGGAAGCAACGCGTTCAACTGGCCGAACTTCCCGAGCTACGGGGTGCCCGGTTGCACGGGCTGGCCGGCTCTGCCGCCCGACCATCGCGGATTCCGCGTGCGTACGGGGGGACGGCCGCCGGAGGACCCCGATGTCTCGCAGCGGGGCGTCATTCCGGAGGAAGGGTTGCAGCGTGGAATCGACTTCGTGAAGGAGCGCTTCCCGCTGCTGGCCGACGCACCGATCCTGGAGACCCGCGCCTGCCACTACGAGAGCGGGCCGAGTCGCAATTTCGTCGTCGACGTTCACCCCGAGTGGGAGAACGCCTGGATCACGGGGTGCGGCTCTGCCGAGGCGTTCAAGCAGGGGCCGGTGCTGGGCGATTACATCGCCCACCGCATCATGGGTCAGGATCTGGAACCCGAGCTGGCCGAGGGCTTCCGCCTTCCCGAGGAGACATTCGAGTCGGACGAGGGATGAGCCGTTCGGCGGAGGCGTACTGGCGCGCGAACGTGCGCCTGGTGCTCCTGCTGCTCGCCGTCTGGTTCGCCGTGTCGTACGGCGCGGGCATCCTCTTCGTCGACGTTCTGGACCGGTTCACCTTGCCCGGCACCGAAGTGCCGCTCGGGTTCTGGTTCGCACAACAGGGCAGCATCTACGTCTTCGTTGCGCTGATCTTCGTGTACGTCGTCCGCATGAACCGCATGGACCGCGAGTTCGGCGTGGACGAGGGAGACGACACGTGAACGTCCAGGCGTGGACCTTCACGCTCGTCGGTCTGACCTTCGCGCTCTACATCGCCGTCGCCATCTGGTCGCGGGCGCGGTCGACCAGGGACTTCTACGTCGCGGGCACCGGGGTCTCCCCGCTCGCCAACGGGATGGCGACGGCGGCCGACTGGATGTCCGCAGCGTCGTTCCTGTCGATGGCCGGACTGATCTCGTTCCAGGGGTACGACGGCTCCGTGTACCTCATGGGGTGGACCGGGGGCTACGTCCTCCTGGCGCTGCTTCTGGCACCCTACCTGCGGAAGTACGGGGCGTTCACGGTGCCGGACTTCGTGGGCGATCGGTACTACTCGCAGGTCGCTCGCTTCGTCGCCGTGATCTGCGCCCTCTTCGTCTCGTTCACCTACGTCGCCGGGCAGATGCGCGGTGTGGGGATCGTCTTCGGGCGATTCCTCGAGGTGGACGTCGGTGTAGGCGTCCTGATCGGGATGGGGATCGTCTTCTTCTACGCGGTTCTCGGCGGAATGAAGGGGATCACGTACACGCAGGTCACGCAGTATTGCGTCCTGATCTTCGCCTACCTCGTGCCCGCCATCTTCCTCTCGATGCTCATCACGGGGAACGTGGTGCCGCAGTTCGGATTCGCGGGAACCGATCTGGCCAGCGGCCTGCCGTTGCTGGAGCGCCTCGACGGGTTGCACCAGGAGTTGGGCTTCGCGGCCTACACGGACGGCAGCAAGTCGACCATCGACGTCTTCTTCATCACGGCGGCCCTGATGGTGGGCACGGCCGGACTCCCCCACGTCATCATCCGGTTCTACACGGTCCCCCGGGTTCGGGACGCCCGCATCTCGGCCGGTTGGGCCCTGCTGTTCATCGCGGTCCTGTACACGACCGCTCCGGCGGTCGCCGCCTTCGCGCGTACGAACCTGTTGACCACGGTGAGTGACCGCCCGTACGCCGAGGCGCCCGAGTGGTTCACGACGTGGGAGGGCGTGGGGCTCATGGGCTTCGACGACGTCAACGGTGACGGGACCATCCAGTACGTGGGGCCGAACGCGGTCGATGCGAGCGGTGCACCCGTACGGAATGAGCTCACGATCGACCGGGACATCATGGTGCTGGCCAATCCCGAGATCGCGGGGCTTCCGGACTGGGTCGTCGGCCTGGTGGCCGCGGGCGGACTGGCGGCCGCACTCTCGACCGCCGCGGGTCTTCTCCTCGTCGTCTCCTCGGCGGTGAGCCACGACCTGCTCAAGCGCGGATTCCGACCGGACATCAGCGAGCGCGGCGAGTTGATCGCGGCTCGGGTGAGCGCCGGTGTGGCGGTGGTGGTCGCGGGTTGGCTCGGGATCAACCCGCCGGCCTTCGTGGCCGAAGTGGTCGCCTTCGCCTTCGGGCTCGCCGCGTCGTCGTTCTTCCCGGTGATCCTGCTCGGCATCTTCTCGCGGCGCATGAACCGGGAGGGGGCGATCGCCGGGATGGTCACGGGCATCACGTTCACGGCGGCCTACATCGTCTATTTCAGCTTCGTGAATCCTGCGGCGGACACCCCCGAGCACTGGTGGTTCGGCATCTCCCCGGAGGGCATCGGTGGGGTCGGGATGGTCCTGAACTTTGCGGTCGCGTGGATGGTGTCGCGCGTCACGCCCCCACCGCCCGAGCCGGTCCAGATCATGCTCGACAAGATCCGCGTTCCACGGGGCGCCGGGGCCGCGCACGAGATTTCGGCCTAGTCGAGCCGAGGGGCTTCGATCTCCCGTCGGAAGCGCGGACCCGGACGGGTGGAACCCGTTTCGAGATCGTAGCGAGCCGAGTCTTCAGCTTGCCCCCCGCAGGCCGATATTCCGGGGGGAGCGGGGAGTTCACCTCCGCCACCCCCAGCCCCCCTCCGATGTCGCCCCATCCCGATGCCACCCCGGCTCCTTCTTCGGCGCCGTCTTCCGAAGCCGTCCCGCGCGCGCGCCTGCTCGTCGTGGACGACGAAGCGATGGTCATCCGGGTCCTCGGACGGGTCATGGAGAGGGCCGGTTTCGACGTCACCGTGCTCACCGATCCGCGCGAAGCCTTGCGGCAGATTCGAGAGAATCCCCAGGGTTACGACGTGATGCTCACCGACATGTCCATGCCGGGCATGACGGGCATCGAGTTGGCGCGAGGCGCCACGGCGGCCGGAGCGACCTGGCCTGTGGTGCTTCTGTCCGGGTGGATCGATACGGAGGCAGAACGGGAAGCCCGCGCGGCGGGGATCGCTCGGGTGCTGTCCAAGCCGATCCAGACCGAGGACCTCGTAGCCGCGATCCGCGACGTCACGAAGACCACGCGGCATTGATCGGCGCGCTCAGCCGCCGCTGACCGCCAGCTTGAGGGCGAACCCGTCCTGATCCCCGGCGCGCTGTCCCTGGGCGGCCCCGGTCGTGATCGGGAAGTCGTCCGACGCCGTGCCGCCCACGATGTAGACGCCGCCGTCGGGCCCGATGTCCACGCCCCGGGCATTGTCCGAGCCGGAACCCCCGAGGTAGGTCCCGTAGAGCAGGGTGCCGGAGGCGTCCAGGATCACCAGGAAGCCGTCCTGCCCACCCCCGAGGGTCTCCTGAAGCGCGCCCGCGGTGGTCGGGAAGTCGGGTGAAGAGGTCGCGCCGACTGCGTAGATGCGTCCCTGTGCGTCGACCGCGCGGTCCACGACCACGTCGTCCTGGCTTCCGCCGAGGTGACGAAGGAACGTGAGTCCGGAGCCGGTCGCGTCGACGAGTCCGACCCAACCGTCCGAGGTGCCCTGGAACGACCCGCTCGCGCCTCGGAAGTCGGCCGACGTCGTGACGCCACCCACCACGATCGCGCCGTCGGGCATGAACGCGTTGCGGTGTTTCGCTTCGTCTTCGCCGCTTCCGCCGAAGAAGGTGCCGTAGCGGAACTCCCGGCCGTCGTCGCTGATGCGGACGAGAAAGCCGTCCCGGGCTCCACTCCAGTCGCGCCAGGGAGCACCCTCGGTCGTCGGGAAGTCCGCGGAGAACGCGATTCCGCTGAGGATGATCTCGTCGCCGACGACGTTCACGGACAGGCCGACCTCACTGAATTCGGAGTTGTTTCCGCCGACCAGCGTGCTGAAGACCGGGCCGTTACCGTCGGCGCGCCATCGGAGCACCATCACGT
>JAHHMJ010000491.1 GCA_018678395.1 Gemmatimonadota bacterium
CGACATATAGCGCTGTGCACGTCGGGCGCGGCCGACGACGAGCTTGTCCTCGTCGCTGAGTTCGTCCATGCCGAGGATCGCGATGATGTCCTGCAGTTCCTTGTAGCGCTGCAGCAGCTCTTTCACGTCCTGCGCCGTGTTGTAGTGCTCGTCGCCGAGGACGCGCGGATCCAGGATCCGGGACGTGGAGTCCAGCGGGTCGATGGCGGGATACAGACCGAGAGACGCAATCTGGCGCGACAGCACCGTCGTAGCGTCAAGGTGGGCAAACGTGGTGGCAGGCGCCGGGTCCGTGAGGTCGTCGGCCGGCACGTAGATGGCCTGCACCGAGGTGATCGAACCCTCGCGCGTCGACGTGATCCGCTCCTGCAGTTCCCCCATCTCGGTACCGAGCGTAGGCTGGTATCCCACCGCCGACGGCATGCGGCCGAGCAGCGCCGACACCTCGGAGCCCGCCTGCGTGAAGCGGAAGATGTTGTCGATGAAGAGCAGAACGTCCTGCTTCTCGACGTCGCGGAAGTACTCGGCGATGGTCAGCCCCGAGAGTCCGACGCGCAGACGCGCACCCGGAGGCTCGTTCATCTGACCGTACACGAGCGCAGTCGAGCTGAGCACGCCTGCTTCCTTGAACTCGAGCCAGAGGTCGTTCCCCTCGCGGGTCCGCTCGCCCACACCACAGAACACGGATCGCCCACCGTGCTCCATCGCGATGTTGTTGATGAGCTCCTGGATGATGACGGTCTTGCCCACGCCGGCGCCGCCGAAGAGACCGGTCTTACCACCCTTCACGTAGGGGGCGAGCAGGTCCACGACCTTGATGCCGGTCTCGAAGATCTCCGTCTTCGGCTCCAGGTCCGAGAACAGAGGCGGCTGACGATGGATGGGCCACCGTTCCACCGAAGCAGGAATGTCACCAGCCTCGTCGACCGGATCGCCGAGGACGTTGAGAATCCGGCCCAGCGCAGCCTCGCCCACCGGAACCGCAATGGCGCGGCCCGAGTTGACGGCGTCCATCCCGCGGCTCACGCCGTCGGTAGAGGACATGGAGACGGCGCGGACCTGGCCCCGACCGATGTGCTGCTGCACCTCGGCCGTGAGGTTGATTTCGGCGCCGCCCTCCGAGGTGCCCTGGATGACCAGTGCGTTGTAGATATCCGGCAGATGCTCGGGCTCGAACTCCACGTCGAGTACGGGCCCGATGACCTGCACGACCTTTCCGATGTTGTCAGCCATGTTCCTTGTTCTCCGAAGCGAACCGCGGGGAGGGCAGCCTACTCGAGGCCGGCCGCGCCTCCGACGATCTCGGCGATTTCCTGCGTGATCTGGGCCTGACGGGCCCGGTTGTAAGTCCGGGTGAGGTACTCCAGCACATCCCCGGCATTGTCCGTCGCGCTCTTCATGGCGGCTCGTCGCGATCCCTGCTCCGCCGCCGCATTCTCCACCAGTGCGATGAAGACGGCGTTTCGTACGTAGGCCGGAAGCATGCGCTCCAGGATGGGGCCGGCCCCGGGCGACAGCAGGAACGCATCTGCGTCCTGACCACCCTCGGCGGGCTCGATGGGCAGCACCTTCCGGGTGGCCGGAGGCGTCGACAGAGCCGACCGGAACTCGGAGGCCACTACGTACACCGCGTCGAGTTCACCGACCTCGAACCGCCTGCGGAGCGGCCCGATGAGGGTTTCCGCGTCCTCCACGGTAGGCGTATCGCCGATGTCGACCATCTCCGATGCGATGGGCTCGCCCCGGAACCGGAAGAAGGAGATGCCCTTCTTGCCGGCGATGTGCAATTCGGTCTCCACGCCCTCCGACCGCAACCGCTCGAGAACGCCTCGGGCCTCCTTGATCAGATTGGCGTTGAACCCGCCCGCCAGACCCCGGTTGGCCGTCATGAGCAGCACCGCTGCCCGGCGGGTCTTCTCAGGACGCCGCAGGACGGGATAGACCTCGGCGAAGGCCGGCGCGTAGAGCGACCGGACGATCTCCCTGAGCGCCTCTCCATAGGGAGTGGCCGCGCGCACACGATCGGTGGCCCGCTTCAGCTTGCTCGTGGCGACGAGCTCCATCGTGCGGGTGATCTGCCGGGTGTTCTCGACCGACTTGATCCGGCGCTTGACGTCTCTGGCTCCAGCCACGGCTCAGCCTCCTCCCTCTCGTCGAATCAGGCCGGGGCGCCGGCGGTGGCGTGCTGGGCCGCGAACGCCTCGTTCCACTCGGCGATGGCCGCCTCGAGTCCGGAACCGACGTCGTCGCTGAGAACCCTACCCGTCCGGATGAGATCCAGCACCGCTCCATGGTGCACCTTGAGGTGCTCATGGAAACCGCGCTCCCAGGTCCGAACCTTGTCCACCGGCACATCGTCGAGGTGGCCGCGAGACACCGCATAGATCACGGCGACCTGGTTCTCGACCGCCATGGGCTGATACTGGGGCTGCTTCAGGATCTCGACGGTGCGCTGACCCCGGGCCAGCTGGCGCTGAGTCGTCGCGTCGAGGTCCGACCCGAACTGGGCGAACGCCTCGAGCTCCCGGAACTGGGCCAGGTCGAGGCGGAGGTTTCCGGCCACCTTCTTCATGGCCTTGATCTGGGCGGCACCACCCACGCGGGAGACCGAGATCCCCACGTTCACGGCGGGTCGGACACCTGAATAGAAGAGGTCCGGCTCCAGGAAGATCTGACCGTCCGTGATGGAGATGACGTTGGTCGGGATGTAGGCCGAGACGTCACCGCCCTGCGTCTCGATGATGGGCAGCGCCGTCAGAGAGCCACCCCCCTGATCGTCGCTGAGCTTCGCCGCCCGCTCCAGCAGCCGGGAGTGGAGGTAGAAGACGTCGCCGGGGTACGCCTCACGACCCGGAGGCCGGCGCAGCACCAGCGAAAGCTGGCGGTATGCCTGGGCCTGCTTGGAGAGGTCGTCGTACACACACAGGGCGGCCTTGCCCTGCCACATGAAGTGCTCGGCCAGCGCCGTGGCGGCGTACGGCGCGATGTACTGCATGGGCGCCGGGTCGGAGGCGTTGGCCGCCACCACGATGGTGTAGTCGAGGGCGCCGTGCTCCCTCAGGGTCTCGACCACGTTGGCGACCTTACCGGCACGCTGACCGATCGCGCAGTACACGCAGATGACGCCCGTGTCCTTCTGATTGATGATCGTGTCGATGGCGATGGCCGTCTTGCCCGTTCCCCGGTCGCCGATGATCAGCTCGCGCTGACCGCGCCCGATGGGGATCATGGCGTCGATGGCCTTGAGCCCGGTCTGGAGCGGCTCGTTCACCGGCTGGCGCTTGACGATTCCCGGGGCGACGATGTCGATCTGCCGCGAGCCCTCGATCCCGTCGATGGGGCCCTTGCCGTCCACCGGCTGGCCCAGCGAGTCGACCACGCGGCCGAGGTATCCGGCACCCACCGGGACCTCGAGAACGCGACCCGTGCAGCGCACCTGGTCGCCCTCGTGGAGCGAGGTCCAGTCCCCCATGATCACCGCGCCGATGTTGTCCTCTTCGAGGTTCAGCGCGAGGGCGGTCACGGTATCGCCGGTCTCACTCGAGGTGAT
>JAHHMJ010000128.1 GCA_018678395.1 Gemmatimonadota bacterium
ATCGGGAGGCGACCCGGCACCCGCGCCGAAACTCAGCTGGCGGCACCCGCGCCGAAGCTCAGCTGCGCCGCACCCGCACCGAAACTCACCCGCGCCGCACCCCCGCCGAAGCTCACCCGCCATGCACCCCCACCGAAGGTCACCCGGGGACGTGCTATCCGCTCACGGACGCGCGGCGTGGTCGCGGAGGGCGGTCCACGTGCGAGCCAGGTCCGCCTCGGTAGTCCGGAGATTCCCGACCGACAGCTTCAGGACGGTCCGCCCCTCGAGCACCGTGTGCGAGAGGAAGGCGGTGCCGCTGCGGTTGAGCCCCTCCAGCACCGCGTGGTTCGCGGCGTCGATCGACGCCGCGTCTTCACCGCGTCCGGTCCATCGAAAGAGGACGCTGGCGAACGGGACCGGCGCCGACACCTCCCATCCGGGGGCGTCTGCGACCCAACTCGCGAAGAGCCTCGCCAATCGGCAGTGCTCGCGGATGCGAGCCTCGATCCCCGAGACCCCGAACGCCCGAATCACCATCCATAGCTTGAGGGCCCGGAAGCGGCGTCCGAGGGCCACCCCGTAGTCCATCAGATTGGTGCCCTGCCCCTCCTCGGGGGTCTTCAGGTACTCGGGTGTCAGGCTGAAGGCCGCGCGAATCCGATCCGGATCGCGAAAGAACAGGACGGAGCAGTCCATCGGCGTGAAGAGCCACTTGTGCGGGTTCACGACGATCGAGTCGGCCCGCTCCCACCCGACGAAATGACGCGCCAGTTCCGGGAGTACCGCGGCGGGTCCCGCGTAGGCCGCGTCGACGTGCAGCCACATCTGCTCGGCCGCCGCGATCTCGGCGATCTCCGCCACGGGATCGACCGAGGTCGTCGACGTCGTTCCGAGGGTCGCGACCACCGCCAACGGAAGGACGCCGGCTTCGCGGTCGGCCCGGACGTGGTCGGCGAGCGCTTGCGGTTGCATGCGCCACTCGGCATCGGTGGGGATCGCCTGGACCCCGTCTCGCCCGAGACCCAGCACCATCCCGGCCTTCTGGACGGAAGAGTGCGCCTCCACCGACGCGTAGATCCGGCCGGGCCGGTCGCCGAGCGCCCCCGCCTCCCGCGCCGCGGCCAGCGCGACCAGCGTGCTGGTCGACGCGGTATCGTTGATCACGCCCGCGAAAACCGGCGGCAGCCCCACGATCTCGCGCAGCCAGTCGACCGCGACCTCCTCGAGCTCGGTTCCGGCCGGCGAAGCCCGCCACACCATCGCGTTTGCGTTCAGCGCGGCGGCCAGCATCTCACCGAGGATGCCCGGGCCCGACGCCGAGTTCGCGAAATAGGCGTGGAAGGAGGGGTGGTTCCAGTGTGTGATGGCCGGAACGACCAGCTCGCGGAAGTCCGTGAGGACGGCGTCCATCGACTCCGGCTCCGCGGGGGGGTGGGCCGGCAACCGACTACGCAGCCACCCGGGTTCGATGTCCGGGAAGACCGCACGGTCCCCGACCGAGGCGAGGTAGTCGGCGATCCAGTCGACGACCTGATGGGCCTGGACCCGGAACGCCTCGGCGTCCATGTCGCCCACGCCCTCGATGGGAGGTGACGGCCCCACCGGCGAATCGGACACGACGACTCAGCGGCCCGAGAGCACGCGCCGCAGCGCTCGCACCTCTGCCTCGATCGCGTGCTGCTGCTGCAGGATCTCGTAGCGCGCGTCGTCGGTCAGCGTCTCGGGCACGCCCGATCCCTGGAACAGCGCGAAGAACAGCACGTCGGTGTGTCCCACGCTCGCGTGCGTCACACCCGAATCGATCACCCGGTTCAGCCTGAGCACCTCTCGCAGCGCCATCCGGTTCGGCGTGGCGACCGGAGGCGACGCCCACAGCAATCGAATGATGGACTCCCGGAGGAGCTGGAACTCCTCGATGACTTCGCCGGCGGCGAGGCCGCGCTGAGCAGCGAACGATCCGAACAGCTGCGCCGCCTGGACCCAGAGCGTCTCCGCCTGGCTCCGCAACGGTCCGAGGGTCAGGGGCAGCACTTCGAGGAAGAGATCCAGGAAGCCCTCGACGAGTTCGTCGACGCCGTCACCCCGGCCGGCCTCGCGAGAACCGATGTCGGCGGCCCAACGCTCGCGGAGGGGTGCCGCCTGATGCTCCAGCCAGCGCGAGAACTCGGCTGGGTCGAGAGGCGTGGAGGGGCGTGAGGGCGGCAGAACGGTATCCGGGGCCGGTGCGGGCGTCGACCACGAGGTCAGGCGATCGGTCATCGGCGAGAGGGTCACTCCGAGGCGAACAGCAGACGCGAAACGGTCACTGGAATGATGTGGGATCGCCCGCCGCCGGACCACCCCCGGAAGCGCCGGGTCCATGCACCGACGAGACCTCGGCCCGGTCGGCGTCCGGGAAGCTGATCGATACGGTGGTCCCCTCCCCCTCCGCGCTCACGAGGTCGATCGTCGCCCCCCAGG
>JAHHMJ010000550.1 GCA_018678395.1 Gemmatimonadota bacterium
CCCTTTCGGTTGTTGCAGGGGGAGCACGCCGTCACGACGTTGCCCCACGTGTTCCCGCCGCCCCGCGAGCGGGGCAGGATGTGGTCCCGGGTCAGGAACTGACGCCCTCGCAGCACCCTGCGGTGACGCCCGCAATACTGGCAGGTGTAGTCGTCCCGCGCGAAGAGGAACGTGTTGGTCACCTGCCTCCGGAACCGTCGTGGAACGTGCACGTAGCGCACCAGACGGATCACCGTGGGACATGGGACCGAGATGCACTCGGAGTGGTACGCCCGGTCCCCGTCCGTCTCGAGGATCTCGGCCTTGCGGTCGAGCACCAACCGAATCGCCCGACGAGTCGGTACGAGAGTGAGGGGCTCGAATGAAGCGTTGAGGGCGAGGCAGCCCACGGCGCGCTCCCTGCGGCCAGCCGCCGAAGTCCGGGGCTACGCCACGTACGATGGGGGTTCTACGGACCCGAGCACCCATCGCTCCGGACCCGGCCTCACTGTACGACCGCCGCAGTCGCCCGGCAACGGCCAGTGACCGCACGGTGACCCCCGGACCCCGATACGTCGTGGCGCGCCGGCACCCGCCCCCCGTATGTCGGGCATCACACCGGCCTGAGTTCAGAGCAGAGCCACCGGATCCCGATCCAGAGCGACCCGCACATCCGTTCCGCGGGCCTGGAAGCCGCGAACGAACGACCGACAGAGGCGGCCCAGGTCGGCGGCGCTGGGCGAGCGCAGCAGGAAGTGCCAGCGCCACCGACCGTGGAGGCGTTCGATGGGCGCCGGAGCGGGGCCCACGACCGCCACCGTCCCCCCCCGCTCCCGAAGCCATGCGCGCACCCACGCCACGGCGGCCTCGGCCTGATCGGCGGCGGCGGTATCGTCGGGGCTGGATACGACGATGTTGGCGAGCCGCAGATGCGGCGGATACGGAGGGTGCTTGCGTTCGTCCAGTTCCCGCTTCGCGAAGCCTGCGAAGTCGTGCGTCAGGGCGGCCTGCAGGGCGTAGTGCTCCGGCAACGAGGTCTGGATGAGGACCTCGCCGCCCAGCTCACCCCGACCCGCCCGCCCCGCGACCTGGCTCAGGAGCTGGAACGTCCGCTCGCTCGCCCGGAAGTCGGGCAGGTGGATCCCGACGTCCGCGTTGACCGCACCCACGAGGGTCACTCGGGGAAAGTCGAGTCCCTTGGCGATCATCTGCGTCCCCAGAAGGATGTCCACCTCGCCGCGCTCGACCCGTCCCAGGATTTCGTGGTGGGCCCACTTCCCCCCCGTGGTGTCCACGTCCATGCGCGCGACCCGGGCGTCCGGGAACGTCTCCACGACCACCCGCTCGACTTGCTCCGTCCCGAGTCCCCGAAACGACAGGTCCTCCCCACCGCACCGGCTGCAGCGCTTGGGAGCCGGCTCCTCGAAGCGGCAGTGATGGCAGACGATGCGCCCCGTCCGTCGGTGGTAGGTCAGCGAGATCGAGCAGTTGGGACACTGGCGAACGTCGCCGCACTCCCGGCACTGGACGAACGACGAGTACCCGCGCCGATTGAGCAGGAGAATGCTCTGCTCCCTGCGACGGAGTCGTTCGCGCACCGCCATGACGAGCCGGTCGGAGAGAACCCGCCCACCCTCCTCCGGCCGTCCCCCACCGCTGCGACGTTCCTCTCGGAGATCGATCAGATCGACCGGAGGAAGCGGTCGCCCCGCGACCCGCCGCGGGAGATCGACACGCAGGAACTTGCCGGTCGCGGCGTTGGACCAGCTTTCCAGCGAGGGCGTCGCACTGCCGAGAAGGCATACGGCGCCCGCCAGTCGCGCCCGTACCACGGCGAGATCACGGGCGTGGTAGCGCGGAGCCTCGGACTGCTTGTAGGACCCGTCGTGCTCCTCGTCGACCACGACGGCTCCGAGGTCGCGCACGGGCGCGAACAGCGCCGAACGAGCGCCGACGGCCACCGACTTCTCGCCCCGCCGCAGTTGGCGCCAGGCGTCGTAACGCTCGCCGTCGGACAGCGCGGAGTGGAGCACGGCCACCCGGTCGCCGAACCACCCGCGAAACCGCGTAACCGTCTGCGGCGTGAGCGAGATCTCGGGGACCAGGACGATGGCACCGCGCCCCTCCGCAAGGACGCGACGGAGCACTTCGATGTACACCCGGGTCTTCCCCGATCCGGTGATCCCGTGGACCAGGACGGGGCGGGGTGGATCCGCACCGCGCTCGTCTTCGATCGCCGCCAGCACCCGCACCTGATCTTCCGTCAGCGGGTGCTTCTCCGGGGGGCGCGCAGGGCGCTCCGCGAAGGGATCCCGCATGACCTCCTCATCGGCCATCGACACCAGGCCCTTGTCTTCCAGGCCGCGGATCACCGACCGGGAGAATCCCTGCCCCATCAAGTGCGCCAGCTCGGCCGAGCCACCGGCGTCTTCGAGCGCCGCGAACGCTTCGCGCTGCCGATGCGCGCGGCCGAACATCGCCTCCCGGCGGGCGAGGTCGGGACGCTCGTCCGGGATGCGCACGACCCGCCGGGTTCGACGGGACGGCTGTTGCGGGGGGATCGTCTCGTGGCGCAGGACGCCCGCCTCCTTCAGGACCCGCAACTCCGGCCAGATCGACCCCATGCCCAGCGCCTTGCGCACCGTGGCGACACGTTGCGCCCCACGACCCGTCTCGAGGGCTTCGGCCACCCGACGGACCCGGCTCGTCGCGCCGGACGGCACGGGTCCTTCCAGGGTCACGTAGTCGCGAGAGACGTCGCTCAACACGGACGGCTGCGAGGCCGCCAGCGCCACCCCGGGTGGAGCGGCGTAGTAGCGGGCCATCCACCGACACAGCTCCAGGACGTCGGGAGCGACCGACGGTCGATCGTCGAGGACGTCCAGAACTTTGAGGACCCGGTCCAGTCCCTCGGACGATCCCGGCCCGGTCACCCAACCGATGCGCTCCTTGCGCCCGAACGGTACACGGACGCGGGTCCCCGGTGCCGGGGGCGCGACCCCGGCAGGGAGCGCATAGGTGAAGGTGCGATGGATCGGGACGGGGAGGGCGACCGCAACCAGATCGGGGCCCTCGGACATCGGGCGCCCCGCGTTCCCCTCCCGGCGCCCGAAGAGGTCCGACGGCCCGGCGCCGGTCAAACGTCCAGCAGGATCAGGTCCGTCTGGGGCTCCCGCGGCGTCACCTCCGGCCCGTCCTCACCGAAGTGGGCGTTGATCTCGCTGCGCAGTCCCACGTCACCGGGGATGTAGATGCCCGGCTCGATCGAGAACCCGACGCCGGGAATGATCCGGCGGATGTCGCGGGTCTCGAGGTTGTCGAGGTTGGGGCCGCTGCCGTGCAGCTTCCGGTCGATCGAGTGCCCCGTCCGGTGGATGAAGTAGTCTCCGAAGCCGGCGTCGTCGATCACCGCACGGCACGCATCGTCCACCTCGTAGCCCATGATGCGGGCGCCCGCGGCCGCGCGATCCTCGAGCAGGCGAACGCCCGCGTCGCGGCTGTCCCGAACGATGGTCCACAGATCGACCACGCGATCCGGCGCCTGGGGACCCAGCCACGCCATCCACGTCTGATCGGCCGACACCGCGTCTTCCGAGGTCCGCCCCCACAGGTCCACGAGCAGCACCTGCCCCGGCTCGATCGCCTCACCCTCACCCTCGGGGGCGTAGTGGGGATCCGCGGCTCGCGCGCCCACGGCCACGTGGGTGTCGACGTCGACCGTCACGCCCGCGCGCTCCAGTCGGCCGAGAATCCAGCGGGTGATCGACCCCTCGGTCGGTGCTTCGCCGGCCCGCAGCGCCCGCTCGGCCTCGGCGAAGGCGCCCTTCCCCACCTCGGCGACGATCTCCGCCGTGCGCCGATGGTCCTCCAACTGGGCCGGACTCCAGGCCGAGAAGAACCGGCTGACCAGGTCTCCGGAGCTCACCGGCTCGACGCCGGCCCCACGCAACAGTTCGAGGGTGCCCGCCGGTACGAGGTCGACGGTGGGGACCGCGGCGCCCGGCGAGAACTCGACAGCCAGCCGGGTGCGGCCGTCCACGAGCTCGGCGAGGCGGGTCTCCATCTCGCGCCATCCCGCGTACTGCTCCACATCCCACGGCCAGTGCCGCCACGACGATCCCTCGATCGCGTGGATCAGCGCCTTGGGACGACCGACGCGGGGGATCAGCGCATAGGTGCGGCGTGTCGTCCACCCCGCACCCAGAAGCGCGGCGGAGATCCAGTTCTGGCCCCTGAATTCGAACAGCAGCCACCCGTCGAGTCCGTGCTCGGCGAGGGCCGCCTGGACGCGCTCCACGCCGTCCGGATCGATGAGGAGAGGCACGTCGGTCATGTCGACTCCGGGCTGAAGAGGGGGAGGCCCTGCGTGTCGGGTGGTTCGGCTTCCGACTCGTCTTCTACGGCGGCCGCATCATCCGCGCCCTCCGGAGCGGCCTTGGCGTCGGCCGGCGGAGAATCCGGCGGGGTCGGAACCGGCGCTCGCTTCACGCCCTTGAGGAGGTCGAGGCCGAGAATCCGCTCCCGCGTGAGCAGCTTGTGGACCTCCCGCTCGCGAGCCAGGACGGTTCGGACTCCGGTCCACCCCCAACGCGCCCACGCGCGCCGGAGGATACCGATCTTCTCGCCGAGCGAGAACAGCTCCGCGAAGTCGGGAAACGGCTTCACACCCTCGGGGCGGAACGCGGTGTGCGGATCGGTCCAGTCCTCGGTGTGGAGATCCGCGACCCCGTTCTCGCGGAGCAGACGCTTCCACTCGACCAGCATGCGCGGGCGCACACCGAGGTGGCCGGCCAGAACCGTCCTGCGGTGCGCCTCGACGGGCGCGCGCCACACCAGTTGGACCAGAACGACGGTACCGCCCGGTCGCGTAACCCGCACCAGCTCGCGCACCGCGTCTTCGGGTGTGGCGCTGGCCGTCATGCCGACTTCGCCCACGGTCACGTCGAAGATCTCGTCGCGGTAGGGCAGCCGATCGGCCGGCGCTTCCTGCACCTGCACGCGCCCTCCCATCTCCCGCTCACGCATCCGCTCCAGGGCCGAGGCCACCAGCGAGCCGTCCGCCTCGATCCCCGAGCCGTGCACCCCGTATTCCCGCACGAAGTACTCGAGCGTGACCGCGGTGCCGCATCCGACGTCGAGCACCTCCGTGCCCTCGTCCATCCCGGTCAGGACGGCGATCTG
>JAHHMJ010000189.1 GCA_018678395.1 Gemmatimonadota bacterium
ACTCCGGGCTCGTGACCGTGGTGGCGAGTGCCGAGGAGCGGGGCGAAGTACGGGGCGAGCGAGACGACCAGCAGGAGTTCGCCCGCGCCGACACCCGGGCCCGGCTCGGTCAGGAGCTCGGCGCCAATTACATCATGCAAGGCGATCTGACATCGATCGAAGACGAGGAAGAGACCACTCGTTTCGGAGCAAAGCGTAACGAGAAGATCGTCTTTTACCAGGTGGACGCTCGCTTGATCGACCTGCAGACGAACGCCGTCGTGTGGGCCGGACAGCACGAGATCAAGAAGTACATCGAGCGGCAACCGTTCGGGCTCTGATCGCGCGATCGAGCTCCAGGCCGGGTCTCGCACGGGCGGGACCCTAATACGGGAGAGAACGATGAAACGGACGTTCCTTTTGCTGGCCCTCGTTGCCCTGGCGGCCTGCGTGCCGAAGAAGGTCCACGAGGAGCCCATCATGGAGAACGACCAGCGGGTCGGGGATTCCTCGACGGCGGTGGCCGCGGCGACGGCTCAGGCCGCCGACGCGAAGGCGCAGGCCCAGGAGCGGGAGGCACTCGCCGCCCAGGCGATGGCCGACTGCGCGCCGGAGGTGTGCGAGGCGCTGGTGCGCGGTGAGATCGCGATCGGCATGAACGAAACGCAGGTGCTGGCGGCGACGGGTACAACCGATGACGCCTGGTCGATCCGATACGCGGGTGACGCGACGGTGATGATGCCGGCGATTTCGCTCAGTCCGCCGACCGACGTGGTGGGCGACGTTGCGGTCGTGCAGCTCGCGAGCAACACGGTGAGCCGATACGCCTACCGGGAGGCTCAGGGTGTGCGCGTGGTCGATTCCCCGTACGACGCCTCCACTGAAGGTCGGGCGCAGGCCCTCGCCGACGCGTTGATGCGGGAAGGCGACGACTACGCGGCGCGCGGAGATTTCGAGGCGGCCCTCAACCGGTACGACCGGGCCAGCATCCTGACACCGGGCGACCCGATGATTGACTTCAAGATCGCCGAGTCCCTGGACAAGGCTCTCCGGCCCTACGCGGCGCTGATTCAGTATCAGCTGTTTCTGCACCGTCTGGAGATCGAGCGCATCGAAGCGCGGGGTGAGGCCGCGGCTCGTCTGGCCGAGGCGATCGCCCTGGCCCAGCAGCGCATCCTGATCCTGGAGCGACAGGTACCGCAGTAATGTTGATCGACGGAGATCTCGATCGGCCCCGACGCGGGCCTCGGATCTTCCGGCGCCGCCAGCTGCCGCCCGGGTTGGCGGTGGCGGCGGCGCTGCTCCTTTCAGCCTGCCATCTCGCCGGTTCTTTCAAGACCGGGCCCGAAGGTCGATCGATGCACGACACCGACCTTCGCCAGCTGGCGCGTGACGAGCAATTCGTCGAAGCGCTCGACCTGACCGACCCCGATGATCGCGGCGACATCGGCGACGAACTCCTGCGCCTGATGCATCGCGGACTTCTGCTCCACTACGCCGGTATGTACGAGGAGAGCAACGAGGTTCTGCAGCGCGCCGAGGCGATCATCGACGATCGTTACACGAAGAGCGTGTCGCTGGCACTTCTTTCCCTCGTTACCAGCGACCGGGCGCTCGCCTGGCTTCCGACCGACACCGAGCGCCTGATGGTCAACTACTACGGTGCGCTCAACTACCTTGCCCTGGGCGACGCGGAAGAGGCCGCCGTGGAGGCTCGCCGCCTCAGCCGCCTCCTCGAACTGAGCGAGGAGAGCGAGTTCGAACCGGATGAACTCGTGATGCGAGAAGTGCTGCGATACTTCGCCGGCTCGGTGTTCGAGGCATCGGGGAATCGCAACGATGCCGCCGTCGCCTACCGGCATGTCTGGTCTCCGGGCGAGGATGTTGCTGGCGCCCCGCTGCGGCCCCGTTTTCTGGATCTTTATGGAGAAGAATACTTCGAGGAAGATCCACCGGAGGCCAAGCAGGATTTCGACACCGCCCTGGATTCGATCATGGCGGCGATGGCCGACGGCACGAGAATGGACTCCGCGGCCGTCGAGCTGGCCGACGAACCACGGAATGACGGACAGCTGACGGCCCTGTCGGACGGACCCCTGTTGCCCGTGCCCGCCGGCAGCGAGCAGGC
>JAHHMJ010000591.1 GCA_018678395.1 Gemmatimonadota bacterium
GATCGGGGCCGGTCGCCGATGGATTCGCTCAGCCCCTGGGGCCTGTCGGCCAGTCTACGCTCAGCGCCCGGGACCGGCGCCCGTGGCCGCGGCGTCTTCGGAGGACGCGTCCTCGTGTTCCGGCTCGTACCAGTCGCCGCGCAGCCAGTCCGTGACCAGTCCCATTTCCCGCTCGGTCAGCGATTCGTCGACGCCGAAGGACGGCATGCGATCGTTGTCGTCGCCGTAGAAGCGCTCCTGGGTCGGGTCGTGGAGCATTCCGAGGATCCACTCACGCGAGCCCCAGCCGTCGAGGACCGGTCCGTCGGACTCCGCGGTGAAGGTCCCGAAGGTGTGGCATTCCGCGCAGCCGACGTCGGGGTCTCCGAACAGCTCGCGGCCTTCCGCGATCCGCGCGGCAGCGGTCGGGGAGTGGGTCAGGTCGGGGTTCGCCTCGGCCGCAACCGCGTCGAGAACCTTCTCGACCTTCTCAAGCTGCTCGTCGTCGTACGTCCGAAGCCTGCGCGTCACGAAGCGCCACATGGCGCCGCGCCGATGGGCGGTGGCGCCGAAGTACTCCGGCGTGCCGATCCGCTCCGGGTCGATCAGGCCTTCGAGCCATGCACGGGTCCCGAAGCCGGCCAGGTCGGCGGCCTCGACCTCTTCGACCGGCCCACCGGTGCCGTCATGCCCGTCGAAGGTGTGACAGCTCGCGCAGTTCTGGGCGAAGAGCGTCGGGCCCTGGAGGTAGGGGTCGCTGCGAACGAGCTCGATCCCCCCGCCGATCGGGATGCCCGCGCCGGCCAGGACCGTGACGCGCTCGGCGGCCGTCTCCGCCTCCTCCTTGGCTGCCTGGAACGCCGGGTCGGCCGCATCGGAGCTGTATCCCCGCCACGTGAGCAGGCCGATGGCCACCAGCAGCGCACCCGTGAACCCGAGATTGAAGCGGTGGCCGAGCTGCCAGCGCCCGATGATCGGCATCACCGCGATCACGCCGACGACCAGTCCCGGGAACACGTGCGCGCCCACGACCTCCCAGCCGGCCGGGAAGTACTTCAGCCACTGGAAGAGGAACATGAAGTACCACTCGGGACGGGCCGCGGCATACGGCTCGACCGGGTCCGCCGGGGCACCGAGAGGCGCGCCGCCGTCCCACAGCACCAGCAGCAGCACAACGAGCAGCACGACGAGCGAAGCCACCCCGTCCTTGAGCACCTGGTCCGGCCAGAAGTTGCCGTTCTCGCTCGTGTCCGCCGACTTCGGGGGGGTGACGCCGTGGCGGCGGAAGAGATAGACGTGGCCCACCACCAGCAGCACCAGCGCCGCCGGCAGCACGCCGGCGTGCAGCGCGAAGAAGCGGGTGAGCGTGAGATGGCCGTAGTCCGCTCCGCCGACGAGCACCTGCTGGAGTTGGGGACCGATGACCGGCGTGATCGACGCGATACTGGTCGCGACTTTGGTCGCCCAATAGCCCTTCTGATCCCAGGGCAGGAGGTAGCCCGTCAGGGAGAGCCCGAGCACGATGAACAGCAGGCCCAGACCGAACCAGAAGTTGACCTCGCGCGGCGCCTTGTAGGCGCGGTCGATCAGGATCTGCATGAGATGCAGAACCAGGAGCACGATCATCGCCTGCGCCATGAAGTGGTGCACCCCGCGCAGGAGCCACCCGCCGGCCATGACGTTCTGGATGTAGTAGACGCTTTCCCACGCCCCCAGGGCGTTGGGGCTGTAGGCCGCCCACAGGACGATGCCCGTCACGAACTGGACGAAGATCGCGAAGGTGAGGGTGCTCCCCCAGATGTAGCGCCAGCGCGCGCCACCCGGGATGTGCTCGTACAGAGCGCTGCGCAGGAGGCGCCGGACTCCGGTGCGATCGTCGAGCCAGTCGAGGAAGCCCATCAAACCGGGGTCTTCTCCTCTCTTCCGGGCAGGAAGTTCTGGAAACGCACCCAGACCTCATCCCCGTTCCGGATCTCGACGTCCAGCGCGTCCATGCCCCGCGGGCTCGGACTGTCGGGGTCGTCGACCGCCCCGTCGATCGCGAAGCTGCTGCCGTGGCACGGGCACGCGAATCCCGACTCGTCCGACTTCACGCCGACGAAGCAGCCCGCGTGCGGGCAGACGGTGTGAAGCGCGACCACCGCGTCGCCTTCCTTGCGCAGATAGACCGCCCCGATCGGGGCGCTGCGATACGTGGTCCACGCGTCGCTGCGCGTCGAAGTGATGCCGAACTTCCGCGGCGCGCCGGTGTCCGGAACACCGGCCAGCCGTGTGACCATCACCATCCCGCCGTCCCCACCGCCACGACGCAGCGGATCCAGGGCGGCCACCGCCCCGATCACGAGGGGCGGCAACGCGGCGATACCTCCGACGAAGATGGCGGCGAGACTCGACAGGAAGTCCCGCCGTGGTGTCTCGTCCGGGCTGGAATCCTCGGGCGGCTCGGGAGGAGTCATGGGCGGTGCGCGGGGTGCAAGGCAGGGGGAGGGCCTCTTTCTAGAGGCAGTTGACTATCCGAAACCGTTGACGCGCAAGGGGTGGGGGCAGGCGGGGCCCGGTTCGTCCCGACTCCACGGGAGACGCGCCGCGATCGGACCGGCGGTCCGGGTGGTGACCGCACCGCCCACGCCGAATACTTTGGCGTGTCCTTCCTCTCGCCACCGCGCCGCCTTTCATGATCGAGCTGCTCACCGACCCCGCCATCTGGGCCAGCCTCTTCGCGATCACCCTGATCCAGATCGCGCTCGGCGCAGACAACCTGATCATCATCACGATCATCGCGAACAAGCTGCCGCGCACGGAGCGCAACAAGGCGATCCGGCTGGGGCTGATCCTGGCGATGGCGTTCCGGATCGTGCTGCTGGCCGCCGTGAGCTGGATCCTGGCGGCCGCGAGCGTCGAGCTCTTCAGCATCGACCACCAGGTGGTGCCATGGACCCGGCTCACGGGCGAGGTGAACGGCAAGTCGCTCGTGCTGATCGTCGGTGGGCTCTTCCTGATCTGGAAGGGCGTGAAGGAGCTGCGCGTGAAGCTGCGCGGACTGGGCTCGGAGGTGAAGGAGGCGGCGAAGCTCGCCGACGTGGTCGCGCTCATCGTCGGGATGAACCTGCTGTTCAGCGTGGACTCGATCCTGACCGTCGTGGGCATGACCGACGTCTTCGCCGTCATGGTGGGGTCGGTGGTGATCTCCGTGGCGCTGATGCTGATCTTCGCCGAGCCCATCGCCGACTTCCTGTCGTCGAATCCCGAATTCGAGATCCTCGGGCTGTTCGTGCTGCTGCTGATCGGCTTCGTGCTGGTTCTCGAGGGTGGGCACGAGGCTCATCTCGCGGCGAACGGAGAATCGTTCCCCTACATCCCGCAGTGGATCGTGATCTTCATTCTGCTGCTGATGTTCGCGGTCGACCTCTACCAGAACTGGTGGGAGCGGAAGCGGGGCCAGGTGCAGCACCCGGTCCGGCTGGATCACCGCAAGCACTGAGGGCAGCCGGGGAGGGCGCCGCGGGCAGCCTCAGGCCCGACTCGACTACATCCGAGCGCCGCCGCGGGCCGCCATGGACCGCGCTCGATCGCGAGCGCGTCGGCCCCAAGCGGGCGCCCCGATCGCCTCGAACAGCGCGGCGGCCTGCGCATCGTCATCTTGCGCCTCGATCTCCCGATCCTGGAGCGAGCGAAGGGCAGCGCGGGCCGCCAGGATCTCGGCTTTCAGCAGGATGGCCGAGATCTCGTGGGCTGTGGCCAGGGCCTGCTCCAGGGCCGCCTCCGCGGCGTCGATGTCGCCCTCGCCGAGGTCGACCAGGCCGAGGACCCGGTGCACCTCGGCCGAACCCGCGGGGTCCTCCAGCCGTTCATGGATCTCCAGGGCCAACCGGGCCGTATGCCGAGCCAGGTCTGCATCCCCCAGGAGGTAGAGGAGCAGTGCCCGCTCCTGGGCCACGCGAGCGACCTCGTCGTCGCTCGATGCACTCCGAGCCAGGCGGTCGGCGGTCCGGAAGTGGGAGTCGGCCTCATGAAGGAAGCCCATCTCCCGGTAGGTGATCCCGAGGTTGTGGTGCGACTGCCCCAACCCCCGCTCGTAGCCGACCTTGAAGTACGAGGCGACGGCCCGGGCGTAGTACGCCAGCGCCGACGGCAGCTCATCGAGGAGGGTGGCGACAACCCCGAGGTTGTTGCATGCCCGCGCCGCGAACTGCTCGTCGCCCGCCGCCGTGGAATCGTCGAGCTGGGTGAGCCAGAGATCGCGGGCCCCGTCGATGTCTCCGGACTCGAACCGCAGCGAGCCGAGCAGGTTGAGCCTCCGACGACGGAGCGCCACGTTCCCGAACCGAGCGATCCGCGACTCGAGCGCATCGAGGTCACGAACGGCGTCCTCGCCTCGGCCCAGGCGTCGACCGACGTCGGCCCTGAGGAAGAGGAGTTCGGGCTCGATCCCCAGTGCCTCCTCGTCCCACGGCGACAGCAGCGCACCCAGCTCCGGGTAGGAGCGGGCCTCATCGAGGGCTCGCGCCTCACGCAGAAGCGTGGCTGCAGCGTCAGGGGTGAGGGTCATGGGCGTCAGTTGGCCAGGGCGAATCCCGTGAACCCGTTCAGGTCGGCCTCCAGTTCGTCGTCGTCGATCTCGAAGGTCTGGAGGCGCACGAAGGGATCGCCCGGGTTCTCTCGCTGCCAGATCGAGAGCAGATCCTCGAAGGCGAGGTCGTCTGCGTCGATGTCTCCGTCGCCGTCGTAGTCGGCGTTCGCGAGCACGTAGCGGATCTTCAGGTCCGCGGGCTCATCGGGGTTGAACACGAGCCCCGAGGGCTGGAAGTCGAAGAGGAAGCGGCCCGTGGGATCGAGGGTCACGGTGATGAGGATCGAGTCCCCCTCCGCGAACGCCGTACCGTCGGGTCGGCGCAGCAGGGTCTCCTCTTCGATCTCCAGCTCCAGGAATTTCTCGCCGTCCTCGTCGTCGGGTGTCGGCGCCGAACGCATCTGAAGTTCCCGATCTTCGCCGCGGACGGCCCAGAACGAGGCCTGCGTGGGCAGCGAGCCCATCGCTCCGGTATCGAAGCGGATGAACGTCAGCTCACCCTCGGCCTTCTGGTCTCCGGGAGAGGGGCCCGTAGGGTCATCGTCACAGCCGGCCATCGCGAGACCCGCGGCGGCGGAGAGGAGCAGCAGCGCTTTGAAGCGGAAGGGACGGATCATGTCGGACAACCTTCGTGAGATTGGATTCGGGACTCGGTCAGCGCAGAGGATGTGCACGACACGGGCCAACCCGGACGCCCCGTCACGCCGCGGAATCGCTCGGACGGGCGTGTCCAATCCGTGGACGGGTGTAGCGCTGCGCTACGCATCGTCGAGCAGGCGATACAGGCGGGTGCGGCTGATGCCCAGGAGCTGAGCCGCGGCACTCTTGTTGCCGGACTCCCGCTCGAGGGCAGCGTGGGCGGCTGCCCTCTCGATCTCCTCAAGCGTCGCCGGAAAGGGGAGGGGGCCCGCCTGACCACCCGGGATCCCGAGTCCCCCCAGCGCCAGGTCGTCGGCCCGAAGCCGCCGGTCTCCGAGAAGGACCGCTCGCTCCACCGCGTTGCGGAGTTCCCTCACGTTTCCCGGCCAATCGTAGGCCCGGAGACGCGACGCCACGGCCGGGGGCAGTTCCGGCTCGTCGAGGCCGTACCGCTCGGCAGTGGCACGCACGAAGTGGCGGGCGAGGAGCAGCACGTCACCGGCTCGCTCGCGGAGCGGCGGAAGATGCACCGGGATCACGTTGAGGCGGTAGTAGAGATCCTCGCGGAACGACCCATCCCGCACGGCCGCGACGAGATCGACATGAGTCGCGGCTACGAGGCGGATGTCCACGTCACGGGACCGTACGCTGCCCAGTCTCCGGATCCTCCGATCCTCGAGAACCTTCAGGAGCTTGACCTGGAGGTCGGGGGCCAGGTCCCCCACCTCGTCGAGGAACAGCGTCCCGCCGTCCGCCGCTTCGAACAGCCCCGGCTTGGCCGTGCGCGCGTCCGTGAAGGCTCCCTTCTCATAGCCGAACAGTTCGGCTTCCAGGAGGCTCGCGGGCAACGCCGCACAGTTGACCTCGACGAAAGGCCCTGCGCCGCGGGGCCCGTTGTAGTGGAGCGCCTGAGCCACCAACTCCTTCCCCGTACCGGTCTCGCCCGTGATCAGCACGGTCACGCCGTCCCGCGGAATGATGCGGGCCACGCGAGCCAGCGCCTCCCTGAGACCGGGGCTGTCGCCGATGATCCCGTCGAAGGCGTACTGCTGGGCCTCGGCGCGACGAAGGGCCGCGGAGCTCTCGGCCTCGCGCGCCCGCTCCGCCCGCTCCTCCAACCAGCCGCGGAGCATCCCCACGTCCTGAGGAAGGACGTAGAGCTCGCGGGCCCCCTCCCGCACGAGAGCCGCCGCCAGGTGGTGATCGGCATCGGCACCGACGACCACCACCGGCGCGGACGTGCGGGGAACCAGCTCTCGAATCAGCCCCGGGGCGACGTCCTCGGAACCACCGACCGAGACCACCAGACCATCGAGCGACATCTCCGACACGCCGTCGGGCCCTTCGACGACCTCGACCCGGTCGATTCCCGCCTCTTCGGCCAGGTCCTTCAGCGCCTCGGCGAAGGATTCGGTGTGCTGAACGATGCCCAGCGTGGACGGCATTGGGGGCCCGGATCGTCGTGTGGAGCTACGGTGTGTAGCGATACACTACACTCGCGACGGAGGGGGGATCCAGCCACCACTCCGCCGTCTGCCCGCATTCCTCTGCGCCGAAACCCGATCGAGAAGAGGGCGGCCCCACCATTGCACCTGGTGGAGCCCGACGGCCGAACCCGTACCGGCCACGACGAAGCCTTCCTTCCGACATCGGAGACGCTCCATGTACCGCCACCCCACCCTGAGAACGACCCTGGCTGCAGGCCTGCTGGCCGCTGGTCTGGCCGCGTGCAGCGACGACACCGCCACCACCCCACTCGTCTTCGACGACGATGCACCGAGCGCTCTTAGCCGACCCGCCAGCCTCGGGCAGCTGCAGGATCGCGCGGCCGCGGCCCCCCTTCGCCTGGAGATCGAGGTACGCCCCGGTGGCCCGCCCTGGATCGCCCGTGAGGTCGAGATCGAGAACGACGACGACGACGAAGAGAAGATCGAGAGCCGCATCGCCTCCGCCGACGCCTTGGCAGGATCGATCACACTGGTGCTGGGAGACCTGACGGTCGACGTCTCCGCCGCCTCCCGCTTCCGGGCCGAGGGAACCGGGGACGTGTCGATGGCGGGCTTTTTCGAGCGGGTCGACGCGGCGCTGGCCGCCGGCCGCACACCGGGGGTGGAGTTGCGGCGGCGCCTCCCGGCCGAGCCTCAGGACCCCGACGATCCCAGCTTCCTGCCCCGGGACGTCCGGCTCGACGACGACGCAGACGTCGGGGAACTCGAGGTGCTCGTGGACGATCGCCACGTGGCCGCCGACTCCGATTCCAGTGGTCGCATCACGGTATTCGGCGTCGAGATCGTCGTCGATCGATCCCTGGGATCCGAGGTCGGTGAGCGGACGGAGCGGGGCGACGGCGCCGTCGAGGTGGAGGGGCTGGTGGAAGCCGTGGATCCGGCCGGCGGCTCCGTTGCGATTCGCGGTGGCCTGACCTTCCGGATCGTACCGGGCACACGCTTCGACGCCGACGACGACGAGCCGTCGTCCCTGGCCCAGGTCGCCGACGCGCTGGCGGCCGGCTACTGGGTCGAGGTCGAGGGCGAGCTCGTCCGCGACACCGACGGCTCCTGGATCGCCGTGGAGGTGGAGTTCGAGATCGAGGACGACGCCGACGACGACGTCTTCGGCTCCAGTGAATTCGAAGGACAGGTGACGGCGGCGGACCCGGTGGCGCGCTCGTTCACCCTTCAGAACGGACAGACCCTGACCCTCGACGACGGCACCCGTATCGAGGACGATGGGGACGTCTTCTCCATCGAGCAGGTGGCTGCCGCCCTCGGCGCCTCGCTGTACGTCGAGGCGGAGGGCCACGTCCTGCCCGACGCGACCGCACCCGGTGGCATGCGGGTGGTGTCGGTGAAGTTCGAGACGGATGACGACGACGCAGACGACGACGGCACCTCCGAGTTCGAGGGCGTCGCCGCGGCGGTGGACGCCGGAGCCGGCACCTTCACTCTCGCCAACGGCGCGACGTACGGCGTCGACGACGCCACCCGGTACGAGGC
>JAHHMJ010000561.1 GCA_018678395.1 Gemmatimonadota bacterium
GCTCCGGCGATCAGGTTCTCCACGTCACCCGGCGTCGAAATGGCGCGGTCACGGTCCGGATTGTTGAGGTTGGTCACCTCTAGATCCGCACACGCGGTGCCCGCCACCGCCAACAGCCCGGTGAGTGTGAGTAGACGAAACAGCTTCATGCTTAGGCCTCCGGGGAGGGTTCGTTGTGTCGGAGGCTTTACACGTGAGCGGCAGAGGATGACCAGTCGTGCTTCGAGACGATCGAGAGTCGTCGTCAGGATCCGCCCCGAGTGGAGATCGGAGACGCCCCCGATCGGGTCACCGGTCCGGGTCAGGCCAGCCGTACGTACGCCCCGAGAAGGCGCTGAAGCGCGTCCGGGTTGTCAGCGTTCAGCCAGTGGCCGCCTTCGACCTCGTGCATGTGAACCCGCCCGGTGGCCAGCCCCGCCGCTTCGATGTGAGCCTGAACGTTCGGATCGATCACGCTGGAGTCGTGGGCCTTGACCACGTGGATTTCACACCCGGGCGGAGGGTGGTCGATCGAGTCCCATGCGTCGACCGCGAAGAAGCTGCGGAGAAGCTCCTCCATGACGTCGGCGTCGAGGCGCCACCGCAGACCTCCCGCTTCGTCGGGCACCAGATTGGTCGACATCCACTGGGCCACCGGTCGCGCGTAGCCTTCGGCCTCGACCGCCGCGATCCCCGCCTCGCGATTCGGGAAGGGGCCGGGCCGGTCGCGTAGCACCCGAAGCATCCTCCAGGCGGTGCCCGTCGGTGTCCCCAGGGCCGGCGTCGAATCGACGACCCAGATCTGCTCGAGATGCGGAGCATCGGGCACGATCGCCGCATGCCATGCGTACTCCAGGGCGACCTTGCCACCGAAGGAATGGCCGAGCAGGGCGCGCGCGTCGATCCCCTCCGCCCGCACCAACTGGAGGACGTCGTTGGCGCACGCCTCGACGGTGTGGGGGGGGAGGAAGCCCGTCGACGATCCGTGGTTCCGGAGGTCCACGAGGACACAGCCCCACTCGGGCCGCGCGCGAACGAAACGCCGGGCGATCGAGGCCCAGTTTCGGCCCGACCCGTAAATGCCGTGCAGCACGACCATCCAGGCCGCGGGCTCGACTCCGGGCGCGGTGATGCGGTCGTGATTCAGCCGTCGTAAGGCAGACAAGTCGGTGGACATGCCGTATGTTGGCGCCCGTACCCTGTCCGTTCCACCCCCGGACCCTGCATCCATGCGTCGCATCGCCCGTCCCTCGCCCCCGTCACCCCGGCTCGTCCGGTCCTCGTTTCTCGCACTGCTCGCGCTCGCGTGGGCCTGCGGGGGTGCGCCCGACGCCGCCTCCGACGAGGCCTCGACCGAGCCGGCCGACGTGGCGCTCGCTCCTTTGCCGGAGGGCGCGGTGACGCGCTCGCTCCTGGGCGAGCCGCTCTTTCCGGCCGACATCCCCGCAGAGACCCGCGCCGTCTACGAGGCGAACCTGGAGGCCGCGTTCGCCGACTACACGGCCGCGCCGGAGGACGCCGACGCCATCATCTGGTACGGGCGCCGGCTGGCGTACCTCGGCCGCTACGCCGAGGCCATCGAGATCTACAGCCAGGGCATGGTTCTGCACCCGGGCGATGCGCGCATGTACCGCCACCGTGGGCATCGCCGCATCAGCATCCGCGATCTCGACGGGGCCATCGACGACTTCCTCGCGGGCGTCGAGCGGATTCGGGGGACCGAAGACGAGGTCGAGCCCGACGGTCTGCCGAACGCGCGCGGCATCCCCACGAGCACCCTGCATTTCAACATCTGGTACCACCTCGGGCTCGCCCACTACCTGCAGGGGGACTTCGAACGGGCTCTGCTGGCGTGGAACGACTGTCTCGCGGTCTCGAACAACCCGGACGCCGTCGTCGCGACCACCTACTGGCTCCACAACACGCTGCGGCGACTCGGTCTGGACGATCAGGCCGACCTGCTGCTCTCCGAGATCAGCGCGGACATGGACATCATCGAGAACACCGCCTACCACGACGTCCTGCTGCTCCACAAGGGCGAGAAGACCGCCGAGGAGCTGGCCGGGCCGATGGGCGACGACGCGACGCTGTCGTCCACGACCACATCGTACGGAGTCGCGGTGTGGCATCTCGTGAACGGGCGTCGAGACACCGCGTACGGGATGTTCGAGTCGATCCTGGAGAACGGTGGCCAGTGGGCGGCCTTCGGGTACGTCGCCGCCGAGGCCGAGATGGCCCGACTGGAGGCGGAGGGGGGATGACGGTCGCGCGACGCGCCGTCCTCGTCGCGATCGGAGCGGGACTCACTGCCTGTTCTGCGGAGGGGCAGCCCTCCGAGCCGCCGGACACCGCCACGGCCGCGACCGAGTGTGCGGCGGCGCCCGCCGCCTGGATCTGGTGCGACGACTTCGACGTCGACCGCCTGGGGAGCTATTTCGAGGTGCACGATGCGGACGGTGCCTTCGTCCGAGCCGAGGGCGTCGGGAGAGACGGCTCGGTCGGGATGCGCGTGCATTTCGACGAGGGTCAGGTCGCCGCCGGATCGTTGCATCTCGCCGTCGGTCGGACCCCGGACGCCTACATCCGTCCCGCCGATGCCGGCACGACCGACTACCGGGAGCTGTTCTGGCGCGTGTGGCTGCGGTACGAGCCCGGGTGGATCGGCGGCGGGGGATGGAAGGTCGGGCGCGCGTTCGTGTTCGCGTCGCCGGACAGCTGGGCGCAGGCGATGATCGCCCACGTCTGGTCGGGTGGGCCGGACCATCACCAGCTCGTCATCGATCCCGCCCGGGGCACCGACGAGGGCGGGCGACTGGTGACGACGACCTACAACGACTTCGACAATCTCTCATGGATGGGTGCCGTGGGGTCGGCCACCCCCGTCTTCGCGCCGGACCGCGTCGGCGATTGGCTCTGCATCGAAGCGCACGTCCGGCTCAACACGCCGGGCACCCCCGACGGGACGTTCGAACTCTGGATCGACGACCAGCTCGAAGCGCGGCGGGACGCCCTCAACTGGCTGGGCTCGTTCGACGACTACGGCCTGAACGCCGTCTTCCTCGAGAACTACTGGAACGGCGGGGCACCGGCCGCCCAGGCGCGTGTGTTCGACAACTTCGTCGTCAGCACCGAGCGGATAGGCTGCGCCACGCCCGGGGCGTGAGCCTCTCCGGAGGTGCCCGCGAGGCACGGGTTTCGTAGGTTGGGGGACGTCGGTAAATCGAACCCAAGGAGGAAACATGTCCATCGCCAAGGTCATCGAAGTCATGGCGGAAGGCGGCAGCATCGAGAAGGCCATCGAGAACGCCGTGAAGGAGGCCGGTCGGACGGTCAAGAACATCCGGTCGGTGTACATCAACGACACCCAGGCTCTGGTCCGTGACGGCGAAGTCACGAAGTACCGGGTGAACGTCAAGCTCACGTTCGTGGTGGGCGGGGACGACGACTGAGTTCGTCCGGTGAGGGTGTGACGGGCCGAGGGTCCGTCCCCGATCCGACCGGCGCCCTGACCCGGGTGCGGAGCGTGGTGCCACGCTCGCCCCTGGTCGGGGCGCCGGATCTTTCGGAGTGCCTCGGGCGCCCGACGCACCTCAAGCTCGAGTGCCTTCTGCCCACGGGGTCGTTCAAGGTGCGCGGGGCGGCCAATGCCATGCTGTGCCTCGCACCCGACCAGCGACGCGTGGGTGTGGTGACCTGTTCGTCGGGCAACCACGGCCGCGCCGTCGCCTACGTGGCCGAGCGACTCGGCATCCGCGCGACCGTGTGCGTACCGGAGTGGGTCGATCCGGTGAAGCTGGCCGCGATCCGCGGGCACGGAGCCGAGACGCTGCTCGCCGGGGCGACGTACGACGAGGCCGAAGCCGTCGCCCTGGAGCGGGCGCGCGACTCGGGGGCCCACTTCCTGCCTCCGTTCGACGATCCGGACGTCGTCGCCGGTCAGGCGACCGTCGCGCTCGAGATCCTGGACGAGCTGCCCTCGGTCGGTGAGATCGTGACGCCCCTGTCCGGAGGGGGACTCGCCGGGGGAATCGGACTCGCCGTGGCGGATCGCGCCCCGGACGTGGTGGTGACCGCGGTCACGGCCTGGCGCGCTCGGGTGATGTGGGAGAGCCTGAGGGCCGGCCGGCCGATCGAGTTGGCCGAAGAGCCGACGCTGGCCGGGGCGCTCGCCGGTGGCATCGGGCTGGACAACCGGCTCACGTTCGAGCTGGTCCGCGACACCGTGACGCGCCATCTCACCGTCGACGAGGCGGCGATCGGTCGCGCGATGGCCTCCGCCTTTCGGGAGTTCGGACTGGTGGTCGAGGGTGGCGGTGCCGTCGCCCTCGCCGCGGCCAACGAAGGACTCCTGAACGACGGCGACGGAGCCCCCTCCGGGACTCCGTCGCCGCTGGTCATCGTGGTGGCGGGCGGGAACGTCGACCTGGCCGTGCTGGACCAGGTGCTCGCCGCCGACGCCGGCGGATAATCC
>JAHHMJ010000140.1 GCA_018678395.1 Gemmatimonadota bacterium
CCTTTAGCTGGGCAGCGGCCGCCTCGCCGAAGCCGGGGCCGACATCGGCGAAGTCGACGTTCGCGAAGACGCGGAAGCGGTCCGGGTACGGGCCGTTGCGGACCGTCTCGACGCGCTCGCTGAGCTCGTCCCCGCTGCCGCCGCTCAGGTTCACCAGCACCTGGACGTTCATCGCGTCCATCTCCCCGATCAGCCTCTCCATGTTCTCGGCGGTCGCACGCTGATGGCTGTGGATGTCGATGACGGGGAACTTCGCACTCGGGACGAGATTCTCTTCGGTCACGAGCATCGAGTTCGGGTCATAGTCGACGATGCTCGGCGGCTCGAACTCCGGGGCACGCCACTGGCCGGGCCGGACCTCGGTCGTTCCGGGGCGGCGCTCCGGGAACGTCTCGGGCCGCGCCTGTGATTGCGCCGGCCCCTGCGCCTGAGCCTGGGCGGACGTGTCCGGCGGTTCGGATGGGTCCGAGCACCCCAGGGCTGCCCCACACGCGAGAGCGACGGCGACGAGATGTATGAGACGCACGAGAAGTCCTCCGATCGAGAAGAGTGTGAGGCCTGCGGTAGTGCCGGCCGAGAGCCGGGTGCCGTACCTCTGCGCCCACCTTAGCCGGCCGGTTTGGGAGTGACAACCGAGCGGGGTCGTGGCGCCTCGTCCGTCCTTGTCGCGGCTGCCCCGAAGCTCCATGTTGGCCGTCCCCGCGAGATGGCTGCCACCCGCTGCAATCCAGGGTCCCCGCAGTGCCGGATGGAGTGGCCGGAGTCGGCCGTGCCGGGGTACCGTCCCCAACCGTACGGCAGGCCATCGCGATGAGCTCCACCGCATTCGACTCGTTCTACTTCCGCGACCGCTTCGGTACCGCGGCCATGCGGGCCGTCTGGGACGACCGACGCACCCAGCAGCGCTGGCTCGATGTCGAGGCCGCATTGGCGCAGGCCGAAGCGGAGCTCGGCATCATTCCCGCGGAGGCGGCCGACGAGATCGCCCGAGCGGCTCGCATCGACCGACTCGACCTGCAGGCGATGAAGGCGGAGTTCGACGCCACGTGGAATCCCGTCGTGCCGCTGGTCAATGCGCTCCGCCAGGTCATCTCGCCCACGGCCGGCCGGTACGTGCACTGGGGTGCCACGAGCAAGAACATCTTCGATACCGGCCTGATGTTGCAGATCAAGGACGCGTACGAACTCGTCCTCGATGATCTGGACGCCCTGGCCGACTCCCTCGCAGGCCTGGCGGAGGAGCATCGCGACACGGTCATGGCGGGACGCACCCACGGGCAGCACGCCATCCCCATCACCTTCGGCTTCAAGGCGGCGGTCTGGCTGGACGAGGTGCACCGGCAACAGGAGCGCTTGCGGGAGGCGCGCCCCCGCATCCTCGTGGGAGAGTTCGGAGGGGCCGTGGGCACCCTCGCGTCGCTCGGACCGATCGGGCTCGAGGTCTCACAGCGCCTCATGGAGAAGCTCGAACTCGCCGAGCCGGTCATCCCGGTGAAGACCGCCGGCGACCGCGTGACCGAGTTCGTCCTGTTGCTGTGCATGCTGTCGGCGACCCTCGGCAAGATCGCCCAGAACATCTACAACCTTCAGCAGACCGACATCGACGAGGTGACCGAGTTCACCGAGGGGAAGGTCGGAAGCTCGGCGATGCCCCACAAGCAGAACCCCGTCGCCTCCGGGTCGGTGGTGTTCCTCGGACGCCTGCTTCGCTCCAATGCCGGCCCGGCCCTCGACTACACCCACGCCGAGTGGGAGGACGACCACCGCCAGGGGGAGACGGCCTGGCAGTTCGTTCCCGACGCGTGCCTGTTGATGTCGGCGCAACTCGAAACGCTCCGCCGCGTGCTCGACGGGCTCATCGTCAAGCCCGACAACATGCTCCGCAATCTGGAGCGCCAGCAGGGTCTGTCGTGCTCCGAGGCGCTGCTGATGTCGCTGGCCGATCCGATCGGCCGCGACACGGCGCACGCGCTGATCACGAAGCTCTCGCGGGAGGCGCTGGCGACCGGGGTGGCGTTCAGCGAGATCGTCGCTGCCGACCCCGTCGTGACGAAGCACCTGTCGGGAGAGGAACTGGCACGGGCTCTGGAACTCCCGAGTCAGGTCGGGCTCGCGGGGATGTTCGTCGATCGGGTCGTCGCGCGTCATCGGGGAGCGGAGGCCTCGGAGCCCCGGTAGGGGTGGCGCACCGCATGAAGCTGAGAGCGTTGGGGCGAACCGGCATCCGGGTCTCACCGATCACCGTCGGAGCGTGGCAGCTCGGCGGGCCGCTCACTCTGGACGGCAAGCCCGACGGCCATCCCGATCCGGGTGAAGCCGACGTCGTTCGGATGATTCACGAACTGGACGAGCGGGGCGTGAACGCCGTCGATACGGCCGAGCAGTACAGCGCGGGCGAGTCCGAGCGACGGATCGGCAAGGCGCTCGAAGGCCGGCGCGACCGCTGGGTCATCTCCACAAAGTTCGGCTACCGCGTCGGGCCGGATCACACGCGCGAGGACGACTCCAGCCCCGAGACGATCCTCCCCAGTCTGGAGGGATCGCTGAAGCGTCTGGGCACCGACTACATCGATGTCTATCTCTACCACTGCGCCCCCGAGCCCGAACAGATCGAAGCGGGCATGGCCGTCCTCGATGAAGCGAAGGCGCGAGGCAAGATCCGCGCGTACGGCATCTCGACGGGCCAACTGCCCGTCCTGGTGAGCATGGTCCAGCGGGGCGCCGTCGAGGTGCTCCAGTTCCCATCCAGCCTCCTCGATCCGAGGAAGGACTTCTGGAGAATCGCGCGGGATCACGACCTGGGAACGCAGGTGCGGGGCGTGATGGCGCAGGGCCGGCTGAGCGGGAAGTACTTCGGCCGGCAGCCCCGCTTCGGCCCGGACGACAATCGGTCGCAGTGGCAACGGGATGTCGATTTCGAGCGGTACGCGGTGCTGGCGGACTGCCTGCCGGAAGGGACCACGATGGCGCAGGCCGCGATCCGTTGGACTCTCGATCACCCGGGCTGCCACACCGTCTGCCTGGGTGCGAAGAACATCGACGACTATCGGACGGCGCTGGCCGCCGCCGAGATGCCGGCCCTCGATGAAACCGTGCGCATTGAACTCGAACGGTCCGCCGCCCTTCTCGCGTGAGAGGAGAGCGGCGGACCCATTGGACGCGAGGAGGCAGGTCGTGAGCGCTCGTGCCGCCGTATGGCTGGGGATGACGATGGTCGCTCTGGGTCCGACGCCCGCGTTCGGCGCCGTTTCGGCCCTGCCGACGGCAATCCAGCAGCCGGCGGCCACCGACGGGGCATCGGGCCCCGTGGACATGGGGACCACGATCCGGATCGAACGGGCCATGGCACCTCCTGCCTGGGTCGCGGCTCAGCGGACCCTCCTCGAATCCAGCGCGGAGATCGCCGAAGCGTACGCCGCGGCGAACTTCGATGCGGCCGGCCACGCGATTCGCTCGGTGCCCCCTGCCTGGGGCGCCGGTGACGGCCCCGCCGACCTCATGAACCGCACCAAGGACTGGCCGCTCGTCTACATCATGGGTGGGCCGGAGT
>JAHHMJ010000665.1 GCA_018678395.1 Gemmatimonadota bacterium
ATCTCTCCGTTCCTGAGCCGGGGGGCGTCCTCTTCCTTGAAGACGGTGTGACTGTTCCCATCGTAGACAATGACGATGTCCCAGCCCTCCCGGAACATCGCGAACTGATCGGCGATGCCCAGCGGGAACGAGATCGCGTGCGCATCGGACGGGACTCTGATCCCGCCGGCCTGATCCCCTTCCTCGTGGAACTCGGTGTCGCCGAGCGCGAACTCCAGGTCTGAGAGCTGACCCTGAGGCAGGTTGAACCCGTCCAGCGTCCGGATGAGGTCCAGGATCGCCTTCACGCCGGCGGCGATCTGCGGGTCCGGGTCGGCGACCCGAGCGGGGCTGCCCTCCGCGGTCGGCGGCGGCGCCCCGAACACGCGGAAGTCGAGGTCGGCGGCCGTCACGACCGGTGGGGTCGCGTCGAACAGAGACGGGTCGAGGGTCGCGACTGCGACCCTGTCGGTTCCGAGTTCGTCCGACAGAGCGTCGATCAGAAGCGCGTCGTCCAGCCCGAGGTCCCGGGGTCGGTGATCCGAGATCGGAACCAGCAGCCCCGCGGCGCCTCGCTCGGTGAGGAAGTTCGCCACCAGCTCCGTGGCGTCAGCCCCGATTCGGTCCACCAGCACCCCGTAGGTGCCCAGCGTCGTGAGCGTGGATCGGACACGGCTGGCCGCGGGCTCGGGAAGGCTGTTGGCAAGCTTGGTCCACTCCCCGGACTCGAGCCGGAAGCCACGCAGCGAGAGGGGTGAGACGCCCTCGGGGACCGACGCCGACGGGACGTCGATGAGGAGCTCGACGTCCGCGAGGAAATCGAGGCTCGGTGGCCCCAACTGGACCGCAGCGCCGGCGATCTCGCCCGGGTCGCCGGGGAGGTTCTCGGGCTCGTCGATCGTGACGAAGGTCTCGCCGTCCACCGCGCCCGCGGGGACGATCAGTTCGACCGCGCCGTCGGGCGACGCAATGGTGCCGCCCGCGGCGGTCAGGCGCTGACCCACTTCGATGCGCGCCGAACCCGTGACTCCGTCGATCGTCGCCGCGACCGTCGCGGTTCCCGCGCCCACCGCCGTGACGAGGCCGGACCCGTTCACGGTGGCGACGTCCGGCGCCGAAGAGGACCACGTGACTCCCGCGCCGCCGATCGCCGAGCCGTCCGAAGCGGTGACGGTCACGTTGAGTTGCAGGGAGCCCGAGCTACCGATGAATCCGTGCGTCGTCGGGGTCACCGCGACCGCCGCGGCCGTCACCTCGGGGGTGGTGGTTGCGTCGTCGCCGCACGCGAGCACCCCGGCGGTGGCGAGGGTGAGCACGATGGCGAGCGCGGGGGAGGGCGTCTTGAGATGCGACACGGGGCACCAGCTCTGGTCTGTGCGGAGACTGCGAACGCGGGCTCGTTCCACGGCGCACAACGTAGGAGGTGAACCCCCGGTCGGACCACGATTTTCGACGTCCGACCCTGGGCGTTCCCATCGAGCCGCCGCTCCGATTGCCGAGGTCGGGTGGAGCTGGCTCGGCCCGGCTGCCCCCTCGCCGAGCCCGATTGGCGGTTCGGTAGACAATGGCCGCTCCGAGCCCCACTCTCCAGCGTCACGTCTCCTCCCAGCCGGAGCGCACCATGTCGTGGTTCAGATCTCGCGGGCTCACGGCATTCGGACTGGCTCTCGCGCTGCCGGGGGCGGCGCTGGCCCAGGGTCGGGCAGGGGACCCCCCGTGAGCTTCATGGAGTGGTACGACGCGCTCGCGAAGCCGTCGTGGACACCGGAGCCCGCCTTCATCGGCCTGATGTGGCAGATCATCTACCCGATCATCTTCCTGACCTTCGGGTTCGTCTTCCTTCAGGCCGCGCGCCGCAAGATCCCCGCGACCGTTGCGCTGCCGTTCGCGATCAACCTCGTAGCGAACCTCGCATTCACCCCGATCCAGTTCGGCCTGCGCAACCTCACGCTGGCCACGGTGGACATCCTCGTTATCTGGGTGAGCATCGTCTGGATGGTGGCCGCAGTATGGACGCACTACCGCTGGGTGGCGGTCGCGCAGGCACCCTACTTCGCCTGGGTGTCGACCGCCTCGGTCCTTCAGATCTCGATCGATTGGATGAACCGCTAGCGACCGCGCGGATGCGCTATCGTTCCGGATGACTACCACCCCATCATGGATGAGCCCTTGGGATCGGGTTTTCTGCCTTACCGTTTGAAGGCCTTCGCGGCCTCGCGCCGTCCCCGACTCTCGATCCAGGCATGGCCATGCACACCGACAGGATCTTCAACCGACTGGGCCCGATCGAATGTGCCCTCCATCAAATCGACGATCTGAAGCGGTTCATCGAGATCGATGTTCGCCCGGCCGGGGTCGCGGACGCCACGGTGATCGCTGCGCTCTTCCCCTCGGGGAAGCTGCCCCCTGGCGTCGAGATCGAGACGGACCTCCGCATCGGCGAGGACCGGTTCCGTTTCGATTTCAGCAAGTCGAAGGCCCGCGTCATGTGGGCCGGCATCCGGCAACCGTTCAAGCGGTACTTCTACGAGGTGGTCTGGCTGCATACCGTGAACCGGTTCAAGCACGGATGGAGGCATCGCCTCGCGCGGGAGCGGCAGGTGCAGGTTCGACGGATGGAACTCGAACGAGCGTGGCGAGGCCGGCCCCACCCGTTGCTCGGAGGTCGGTCTCCGGACGAGATCCTGAAGAGGGGGACGGGCCCGCTGGAGATTTCGAAGGTCGGTTTCGTCTGGGTCGGGGTCGACCCGGTCACGGGACCGAGGACGGGCCTCCAGATCCAGACCTACCCCTACAGCGGGGACGAGGACTTCGACAACAGCCTGCGGTGGTTCATGCAGCGGGGGACGAGTCTCAATCAGGCCCTTCGGCTCAACAGCGAGCACATGGGCGAGTTGAACCGACAGGCGTTGGTGGGGAGCATCGAGGTGCTGTTGGGCGCTCTCAAGACCATGCCGGGGAAGGGAGTGCCCGTGACGATGCTCGACAAGGTCCTGAAGACCTCGGGCCAGGTCGACATGACACTGTCGGCTACGGCGAAAGCCGTGAAGAGGTCGGCTGCCGGGGCACATGTGACC
>JAHHMJ010000213.1 GCA_018678395.1 Gemmatimonadota bacterium
GTCGGCTACCAGCCGGTCGTCGAAGACGACGGCACGGTGCTCGCGGCCCTCTTCTACACGTACTACCGGCGTACCGACGTGGACGATGCGTCCCGCCGGCCCCTGGTCGTCGCGTTCAACGGCGGTCCGGGCTCGGGCTCGCTGTGGATGCACATCGGCTACACCGGCCCTCGCGTGCTGGAGATCGACGACGAGGGATACCCGATCATGCCCTACGGCATGAAGGACAATCCGGAGTCGATTCTCGACGTCGCCGACATCGTCTATGTGAACCCCGCCAACGTCGGCTACTCGCGCCTGGTCGGCGACGCGCCACGCTCCCGCTTCTTCGGGGTGAACGAGGACATCGCATACCTCAGCGACTGGATCCGCACCTTCGTCACGAGGAAGGAGCGGTGGGCCTCGCCCAAGTACCTGATCGGTGAGAGCTATGGGACGACCCGCGCCTCGGGCCTGGCCCGGGAGCTCCAGGGGTCGGAGTGGATGTACCTCAACGGCGTCATCCTCGTCTCACCGACGGGCCTCGGCGTTCCGAGCCAGGGCCCCGTGGGCGAGGCGCTGATCCTGCCACACTACACGGCCACGGCCTGGTACCACGGACAGCTCGAGCCCGCTCTGCAGAGTCGCGACCTCGAGGAGATCCTCCCCGAAGTCGAGGCGTTCACCGTCGACACGTACCTCCCGGCGCTGGCGCGGGCCGGCTCGCTCACCCCGGCGCAGCGGCAGCAGCTGGCCACCCGGGTCGCGCGGTGGTCGGGCACCTCGGCCGAATGGGTGGCCCGGCACAACCTGCGGCCCTCGGTCGGCGAATTCCGGAAGGAGCTGCTGCGCGACGAGGGCTTCACGGTGGGTCGGCTCGACGCGCGGTACCGGGGGGTCGACCGGGAGAACGCGGGTGAGTCCTACGACTTCGACCCCGCGCTGAGCGCCTGGAACCACGCCTTCTCGCCCGCGATCAACATCTACATGCGCGAGCTGGGATGGGAAACGGATCTGCAGTACTTCCTCTTCGGGCCGGTCGGTCCGTGGAACCGCAACGGCGACCAGACCGGGGAGGGGCTGCGGCGGGCGATGGCCGAGAACTCGTACCTGCACCTGCTGGTGCAGGGCGGCTACTACGATGGCGGTACCGACTACTTCTCGGCGAAGTACACCATGTGGAATCTGGATCCGTCGGGTCGACTGCAGGACCGCATGCGGTTCACCGGCTACCGGTCGGGTCACATGATGTACCTGCGGGCCGAGGATCTGATCACCTCGAACCAGGACATCCGCGACTTCATCGCATGGTCGCTGGAGGCCGCGGTGGGTCCCGCCGGCTATCGGTGATCGGCGCAGCGTCGCGCGAAGGTCCGTTCACGAGTGTGAAGCCAGGGAGGCGATGATGGGTCGGAGTCGTAGCAGGATGTGGGTGTGGGGTGTGGCGTGCCTCGTCGTCGTCGGGTGTGCGCCTGGCGAGGATCGGGGGGTCACCGACGGCCCGGAGGGCGAGGTCGGCACGGTGGTCGTGGACTACGAGCGCTACGAGCTGCCGAACGGGCTCGAGGTGATCTTTCACGTCGACCGCTCCGACCCGCTGGCGGCCGTCGCGATGACGTTCCACGTCGGGTCCTCGCACGAGGTCGAGGGGCGGACGGGCTTCGCGCACCTCTTCGAGCATCTCTTCTTCCTGGATTCCGAGAACCTCGGTCCGGGGGGGCTCGATCGGCTGATGACGCGCGTCGGCAGCTCGACGAACGGGTCGACCAGCCGGGACCGCACGAACTACTTCGAGGTCGTCCCGATCGACGGTCTCGAGAAGGCGCTCTGGGCGGAGGCCGACAAGCTCGGCTGGTTCATCAACACCGTGACCGAGGACGTCGTCGCCAAGGAGAAGCAGGTCGTCAAGAACGAGAAGCGGCAGGGGGTCGACAACAACCCGTACGGCCACGCCAACTTCGTGATCGACCGGGCGCTGTACCCGGAGGGGCACCCGTATCGCTGGCAGGTGATCGGCTCGTTGGCCGACCTCGACGCCGCCTCCCTCGCCGACGTCAAGGCGTTCCACGAGCGGTGGTACGGTCCCAACAACGCGACTCTGGTCGTGGCGGGCGACATCGACGTCGAGCAGACGCGCGCGTGGATCCAGCGCTATTTCGGGGAGATCCCGGAGCGCGAGAAGCCCGAACGTCCGACGCCCCCCGAAGTGACGCTCCCGGAGTCGCGTCTCCTCATGCACGAGGACAACTTCGCACGGCTTCCCCAGCTGCAGCTGGCCTGGCCCACGGTCCCGGTCTACCACCCGGACAGCTACGCCCTCGACGTCCTGGCGGACCTCCTCACGGACGGAAAGACCTCGCCCTTCTACGAGGTCCTCGTCGAAGAGGAGGGGCTGGCGCCCGGCGTGTCGGCCCGCCACTCGGGCCAGGAACTCGCCGGTCGGTTCACGTTGACGGTGCGCGCATACGCCGACGTCGATCTCGACGCCGTCGACGAGGCGATCCGGGCCGCGTTCGACCGCTTCGAGACCGAGGGGGTCCCCGAGGAGGAGCTGCGTCGCGTGAAAGCCGGGACCGAGACCGCCTTCTACGGCGGCCTGTCGAGCGCCATCGGGAAGGCGTTCAGCCTCGCACAGTACGCGATCTTCGCGAACGACCCCGGCTTCCTCCAGCAGGATCTGGAGCGGACCCTCTCGGTCACCGCCGACGACGTGCTCCGCGTATACCGCACCCACCTCCAGGGGCGCCCCTTCGTGGCGGCCAGCTTCGTGCCTCTCGGACGAGCCGAGCTCGCTCTCGAGGGGTCGGAGAGGGCCGAGGTCGTCGAGGAGCCGATCGTGATCGGCGCCGAGCCGGACGTGGTGATCGACGACCGGGAGGACATCCAGCGGACACCGTCGGCCATCGATCGATCGGTCGAGCCTGCCTACGGGGAGTCTCCGACGTTGCGTGCGCCCCCCGTCTGGGAGGACGCGCTCGCCAACGGGGTGCGGGTCCTGGGAATCCGCGATCTCGAGCTCCCGCTGGTCCAGTTCGAGCTGCGCATGCGCGGCGGGCTGCTCCTCGAGGACCCGGAGCGCGTCGGGGTGGCGAACCTCCTGGCCGAGAGCATGACCGAGGGCACGGCACGACGGACGCCGGCCGAGCTGGAGACGGCGATCGACCTCCTCGGTGGCTCGATCTCGGTTTCTTCCGGTGCGGAGTCCTTCACGATTCGGGGAAGCACGCTCGCTCGGAACTACGCCGAGACGATGGCGCTGGTCGAGGAAATGCTCCTGGAGCCGCGGTTCGACAGCGCCGAATTCGAGTTGGCTCGCCAACGGGTTCAGAACACGCTCCGTCAGCGCTCGGCCAGTCCCGGAGCGATCGGATCGCGTGTATTCGGGACCCTGCTGTACGGCGACCACGTCCTGGCCCGCAACGCTCTCGGCACGCCCGCGACCCTGGAGTCGATCACGCTCGACGATCTCCGGAGCTTCCACGCTCGGACGCTCGTGCCGCAGCTGGCGGCATTCCACGTGGTGGGTGCGGTCGATCGCGACGCGGTGATGACGTCGCTCGAAGGTCTCGGTGCCCGCTGGGGGGGCGCGGCACCGGAGTTCCCGCCCCCCCCCTCGTGGGATTCGGAGCGGGCCGGGCTCTATTTCGTCGACGTCCCCAACGCGAGCCAGTCGGTTCTGAACATCGGGTACCTGGCGCTCGCGGAGACCGACGAGGCGTACTATCCGGCGCAGGTCATGAATTTCCGCCTGGGTGGGGGCGGTTTCGCATCCGATCTCACGCAGGAGCTCCGAGAGGGCCGCGGATACACCTACGGGATCGGCTCGAGTTTCCAGGGTTCGACCCTCCCCGGGCCGTTCTCGATCGGGTCGTCGGTCCGCTCCAACGTGACCTTCGAGGCGCTGGACCTGATCAAGGAGATCCTCGAGCGCTTCGGCCCGACCTTCGACGAGGCGGACCTCGAAGCGACCCGGAGCTTCCTCCTGCGGACGAATGCGCGGTCGTTCGAGACGCTGAACGCCAAGCTCGGCATCCTGCGCGACATGAGCAGCCTCGGACTGGAGGCGGACTACCTGCTGCAGCGCGAGGCCGTGGTTCGCGACTTCACCATCGACGAGGCGCGGCGGCTCGCGGACACGTACCTCGATTCCGAGGGGATGATCTGGCTCGTCGTCGGGGACGCCGCGACTCAGCGGGCCCGGCTGGACGCCCTGGGCCTCGGCCCCGGGGTACTTCTCGACCGGGAGGGCGCGGTCGTGGACGGCGGCTGAGCCGCCCGAGTCCGACCGTCCCCCGGTGTGAAGAGGGCGGGCCGCCCCGGCGGGGACGGCCCGCCCGATGGGCCCGGCAGGATTTGAACCTGCGACCTACCGATTATGAGTCGGCTGCTCTAACCGCTGAGCTACGGGCCCGCTCCGTCTGCCAAGCGCACGACGATCTCGTGCGCTTCACCCACCTCGTCGCCCACCGGTGCGCACGTCACCGTGAGAGGGGCACCATCGGCGCTGTCCGTCGCGAACGTGATCGGCTCGAAGGCACCCCTCTGGAAGGACTCGCGCGCCGCGCGCATGGCGGCACCCCCCCTCGGCGACAGGAGGGCGTCGATCGGCTTCATCACGAGGTCGGCGGGGTCCCTGCGCCAGCGGCGTGCGAACCCGGGGCTCACGTCGAGCACCCGGCCCTCGATGTCGGTGAACGCGACGTCGAGTCCGAGTTGATCGAAGACGGCCCGGAACCGCGATTGCCCGCGCCGGATCCTGTGGACGCTCTCCTGCTCGCGAACGTCCTCCACGACGCCCTCGACGTACATCACGGTCCCGTCCGCCCCCCGATGGGCGCGGGCGGTGGTGCGAACCGGGAGATGGAACCCGTCGCCTCGCTCCAGCCACGACTCGAAGCCGCGCACGACCCCGTCCCGCTGCAGCACCTGCTTCATGCGGTCCAGGTCGGACGGATGGACGTAGAAGTGGGCGGCGTAGCGACTCCGCAGCAGCTCGGGTGAGGGGTTGCCCAGCAGGTCGACGAGCGTCGGATTGGCATCCAGGAACTCCCCGGTGGGCGTGCACCGGAACAGGCCCAGGGGAAGATGGTCGAACAGCGCGCGCAGACGGCCCTCGCTCTCGACGAGCGCAGACCGGTTGCGAGCCCGCTCCAGCGCGTACCGCAGTGCCCGCTCC